>JBATHN010001059.1:0-2203 GCA_049666885.1 Desulfobacterales bacterium | reverse complement strand
GTGCATGACCCTGACTTTTTACGGTACTTTTCTCAATATACCTGAAGGAGGGCAATACGATGAAAGCGAAAACCATAGAAGGTCGTGAGATCGACCTAGATAAGGATGCCATCGACAGTTTGAAAATGAGTCTTAAGGGAGCAATGATCCTGCCGGGTGAAGAGGGTTATGATCAGTCACGAAGTGTTTGGAACGCTATGATCGATAGAAAACCGGCGTTTGTCGTGCGCTGCCTCGGTGTCGCCGACGTGATTGCATGTGTACGGTTTGCGCGTTCGCATAATCTCCTTTTATGCATCAAAAGCGGTGGCCATAATATTGCTGGTCTGGCCACGGCAGACGGCGCGCTGATGCTCGACATGTCGCTCATGCGCGGCGTATGGGTCGACAACCATCGGCGGATCGCATATGCACAGGCCGGTTGCCGGCTCGGCGACGTTGACCGTGAAACGCAGGTACACGGTCTGGCTGCTGTCCTTGGCTTTGTCTCGCAAACCGGCATCGCCGGGCTTACGCTGGGCGGCGGGTTTGGCTACCTATCCAGGCGTTTTGGCTATACGGTTGATACCGTTGTTGGCATGAACGTCGTGACTGCCGATGGGAAATTTATTCGGGCAGACTATCAAGAAAACCCGGATCTCTTCTGGGGACTCCGAGGTGGCGGTTGGAACTTCGGTGTTGTGACCGGTATCGATTTCAATGTTTATCCTGTCGGTCCTGAAATTGTGGGTGGGGCTGTGGCCTGGCCCGCAAGCGAAGCGGAGGGAGTTCTTGAGTTTTATCGAACTTTTGCAGAGAAAGCCCCATTGGAGCTCACCCTCGTATTAATCATGCGCCCAGCTCCCCCTGCACCGTGGCTTCCGAAGGACATGCACGGGAAGCCAATCGTGGTCATGCTTGCTTGCTACAGTGGGCGTCCCGAGGAAGGGGAAAAGATTGTCGCTCCGATCAAATTGTTTGGCAAACCAATTGGGGATGTTCTCGCGCGTCGACCGTATACGCAGATGCAATCCTTGCTGGATGCCACTCAGCCGAAGGGGAGACGTTACTATTGGAAAAGCGAGTATCTCCCTCGCATTGATACCTCCTTGTGCAAAAAGGTTATGCAGCACGCAGCCAAAATCAAATCGCCTTTCTCGGCTGTGATCCTTTTTCAGCTTGATGGGGCACTGAACCAGATAAAGGAGGAAGCATCTCCCGTTGGCAATCGTGATGCACGCTACGTTCTCAACATAGCCGGCTCTTGGGAGCAAGCGGGCGATGACAGGGTGAACATCGAATGGGCACGCGAGGCGTGGACCGATATGAGGCCGTTTTCGACCGGCGGAACTTATATCAATTTCTTGACAGAGGATGAAGGCCCTGAGCGAATAGAGGCAGCAATAGGCAAAGGACTCCGGAGACTCGCCGAAGTAAAGACAAAATGGGATCCGGAGAACGTGTTCCGAACAAACCGTAACATCAATCCGGCCTGATAAGTGGTGAGTGGAAAACGGGTGGTTAAAGCGGAAGACGCTAATGCGTCTCCGCTAGTAATGTCACCCATCGTTTTATTTACACATTAGTTCTGACTGGTTTACAGCAAATCCTCAGCGATCCTTTTATTCTTCCTTCTGATTCCACATCTCCACTGCAGATATCTTATGAACTATTTGGCGGAACCTCCCCGAGGTCCACCTTGGGTACTGAAGGGTTTAAAAGAAAGATCACAGCAATCATGAGTTCCGGCCGCACATAGTGGAAATATCTTGACAACATCCACCTTTCAGCTGTAGATGTTGTGCAATTAATCATAAATCTATTTTATGGGTGCTTTTCGATGATTAATCAAGTAACCGTAAAGCCCGAACCGATCGCTTAAAGCTGTTGGTTCGGGCTTTTTTTATCTTGAAAAAAACGTACAAATTACCTGAGATGTTTTTTCAAATTAGAACTTCTTGTTCTTAAAAAAGGATGGAGCATGAAGAAATTTTTTCAAAGTTGACAGGTGAAGACACCAGTGAAGCACCGACTTATGACGATTTGCTAAAAAATAATGCCGAGCGCTTGAAAAGTGAAATCCGCAAATTGGCCGATGAGGCTATTTTACACTTCAAACAAAATGGACCAAATATTTAGTAAACATGACTATCAGGTAGGTGCCAAAATGAAACGCAAGAATTTTATATTCAAATGTGCAATATGCTTTTTTTCAGTGGCAGCA
>JBATHN010001058.1:0-3609 GCA_049666885.1 Desulfobacterales bacterium | reverse complement strand
CAAAGAGGCATAATAATAAATGCGGATCCCCAAAAGCCTCGGCATGAGCTGGTGGACGACCGCCCTCATAAGCTGTTGCGCCGTTATCGGCGTCAATCTGTTTATTGGTTTCCACTGGCGGATGCCTTTCGACGGGACGCGGTTTGCCTTGCCGCTCTTGCCGTTGATCTATGTGTTGGCTGCATTGCGCTCGGATCTGCCTCTCAACCACCGTCCCGGTGAAACCCAAGTGCTGGCACACCTGGGTTTGGCCAATGGCATTACGGTGGTGCGGGGAGTTCTGGTGTCCGTACTGGCCTGCTTCTGGAACTGGCCGGCAACGATCCCCTTCTCGATTCATTATTCTTTGGCCTGGTTTCCTGGAATCATTTACATAACGGCGGCCCTGCTCGACCTGGTGGACGGAATTGTGGCTCGGCACACCGATCATGTCACCCGCTTGGGTGAAAGGCTGGACACCCTCTTCGATGCACTCGGGCTCCTCACAGCCGTTCTGGCCGGTATCGCCCTGAACCAGTTGCCCCTTTCTTACCTCGCAGTGGCCCTGGCCTATTATGTTTTTTCGGCCGGAATATGGGTCAGACGCCGCACTGGCCGGATGGTCATTCCCCTCAAGCCCCGGCCGGCGGCGCGTGTGATCGCCGGATTCAACATGGGCTTCGTGGCGACAGCGCTGCTGCCCATATACCGCCCGCCGGCCACGACAATTGCGGCCACGGTTTTCATGATACCTCTGCTATCCGGCTTCTTCCGGGATTGGCTGGTGGTCGGCGGTCGAATTAAGACAGGAGCCTCGCAACCGACCCCATGGGAAGAAAAGTGGCGGTGCCTTTTCAGAGAGGGGCTGCCGGTGATTTTGAGGGTGGTCCTTTTGCTAAGCTCTTTAGCGGTCTTAGAAAAAACGGCCGCCTTCTTCAGTGGAAACGCGGAGGGTCCGTTTTATATCTCAGGACCGATTGTGCGGCCAATTCTTTTGCTGTCGGTTGTCTTGGTCTCCCTTGGCGTAATGGGGCGCCTGGCCGCATTGCCGATCCTGCTGCTGAGTGGTCTTTGGATCAGCCGTCAGGGAAGCGATCCAATGTGGTGCCTGCTCATGGTTGCTGCGGCCGTCCTGTTGATCACCGGCTCCGGAAATCTCTCCTTGTGGCAACCGGAAGAAAAATATCTGGGTATATCGACTCATCCCCTTGACCCGCAGGACCGATAGATAACTATCCGGCCACCTGTCCACCGGCAACATGACTTGCCCGGCGTCATCAATATCGATGCCCGGCACCCCTCCCATCAGTGTCTCGTAACCAATCCCACCCGGGCCTTCGGCCCGACGGTGGTTTACACCCGGTAACAAAGTGTTGTTTCGACAGGCCGAGATTAAGTGGGCTCTTGAATCATGGTGGCGTTTCAACTTACACCGGTTTGGCTGAACAGCTACTGATGACCAGAACCATCAATGCCTCTAACACCCCTTGATTACGATGAAATAATGACAATATTTAAACTCTTCATTCAAATTAAGGAGAATGAATAATGAAGAGCAACATACCATGGAATAGCCCTTGCATGAGAAGGTTTGGCACTTCCATTAGGAAACAAATCCAAGAGGTTGCCAATCAGGTGATTCTGGGCACCTTCAAAGCGCAGCTGCGTGCGAAACAGCACGTGATAACCAAGGATACGTTCATGGTGCCGGGTCTTACAGGCCGGGCTTAAGGTGTGATATGCTGGGATTGATTAACCCGAGGATGGGTTTAGATCTTTAAATAGCGAAGAAGGGAATAGTTATGTTCACAAAATTCTACATCAAAAAATTGTTGATGATAACCCCTCTGGCTTCTCTCGCAGTGTTTCTCATGTTCACAACCGCCTTTTCAATGAACGAATCCGCTCTCATCAACCAGCTTGAAGGACTAAATGCACACCAAGCGCTGGCACTCGCTAACCAGTGGCACTGGGAAAAGCAGCCCGTGAAAACACACATCACCTCTAAAGAGGTTGTTTTTCAATTTGAAAGCGGTAAGGTCAAAAGAATTGCGCTGCCTGATGGGGAGATGATGGTAGCTGTAGCCCCATTTGTCAATTCCACGCATAAATGAGGCGTTCATTACATGTCCTCCTGTCAGGGGGAATTGACTCAGACGAAATTAAACGTCAAAGCAGTTGACCAATCAGGCACTACCATTATGGATAAGCCTGTCACTACCTTGAAAAGCGGATTCATGGAGCTTTGGTTACCAAGAAACCGTACAATCAACTTAACAATCAGCGGCCTAAACCGTTCGGCCACTGACGTAATCACGACTTTAGACGGCAGCGACACTTGCATAACCACAATGCAGCTTCAATGACCTTCCTTGACAAAGCCAGAATGCCGTTTATTTTTTCCATCGCTTTGGTCTGACCCCCAGTGGAACACCAAAGCAGGATGGAAGCTGACTTATTGGATGAACCACCTCGTGCAGACTTATGGATGCATGAAACTACCGTCAGTTGGCCAAAATCGAATGAGAAGCCGGGTTATGCCCGGCTTCTTCATTTATAACCCATCAATTTTCCGTTAGATTAATTCAGACAATCAACGTCCTTTCACACCGATTGAAAAGGCCATGTTCGGGTCCACAACCGAAAGCTGCCAAACAATACCGGTATAGGGCCGATAATTTCTGTATGTACTGTAATGCGGGTGGTGACTATGAAGCACAACCGGTCTGCATTGAAAACAGCTGTAATTTTTTGAATAGTGCTTGTGACCGCCGTACTTTTTGAAGTGCTTTTTGTGTTCGTACCTGTAATGCTTGTCCGGCTTGTAATGACTGTATTGATGGTTCTTTTGAGTGTTTTGGTGACCACCCCTCCGGTCTTGTGCCATCGAAACACCCGCGCTGAAGAAGGCAATAACCGCTGTAATCAGAATAATCTTTACAAGTTTCGCTTTCATAGGAACCTCCTCTCAGTTGAGATTTGCCCACTTAGACGAAACGAGTTTGGAAATGGTTTACGGATAATCGACCACACTTCAGTCAGAGGAAAAAAGCATCAGTTTCACAGGCTGGCAAAAAAGCCAATTAGGTAGATACGGTAAATACCGGCTAAGGAGCTGTTTAAAGGGCTACCAAATGACAGGGCACAAGGTTTACGACAGGAGGGTATAAAGCTAACATTACCACACGGTACCGCTTGTTCCGCAGCCGTCGAGTCCTTGTGCTCAGGTTTTCCGGTAGCACCAGAAATAGGTTCGGTCTAACTTTAAATCGCAGATGCCGGATATCAACAGGACTGGGTGAGGTTCATAAAACACAATGGGTGACCCACGAAATTGTGAGCCACCCGCTGAAAGGAGGTCAGATGAGAGATGAATCATCTAACAGTTCAATGATCCCCACCAACCATATCGGACAATCCAAACCAATCGAGTTCAGTGTATCCTTGGCAATCTTGAAGTTTGCCATACCCCCTAACCATCCAAACTGTAACACATCCTGTCTGGAATAACCCCCCTAACACCACCGGTCGGATTCGGTGTGTCACCATCCCTTCTTGGTATCAGGTGGATGTGGGCATGGAAGATTGTCTGACCGGCAGATGCACCACAGTTCATGCCCACGTTAAATC
>JBATHN010001057.1:0-4692 GCA_049666885.1 Desulfobacterales bacterium | reverse complement strand
CCGGCTGATGGCCGAGCGGTCTACATTAAACCGGCGGGTCACTTTATTCTCTTCGATGTCAAGAAAACGGCACGCAGCGGCGATGACCGCGGGCAGATTGATACCGGTCGATTGCATCCGCATCCATCTCCTGCAGCATACCCGAGAGCCTCTCGATAAAGTCCTCACGGTCCGTGTCATCTTTAAATATCGCTTCGCCTTCGATCCCTCGATTGACGATATGATGCAAGACGCCGGGGGCATCTATGCAAGCTCTGCGAAGCATGTGATTCAATACGGTATCGTCAATTTGCTGTACACATTGAAACAACGTCCCTTCGTACTCACTTGGTCGAATCCATTCGACCAAGCAATCAAGACCGCCCCCAAACCACCGCCTTTAGGCGGTAGTGCTTGAGTTTCCACCATGACACCGCGAATCTTTCCCACAGAAATTGGACCATCCGCCGGTTTGCCGAGTCGGCTTGTCCGCTACTTGGGTTTTAATTCCCGAACAGTCAATGGCTTTCCGTTTTCGCGAGTTTTGTCGCTGAGATCATCCATCATTGCAAATGGCCTTTTTTCAACATCGATTCGAAAGACCGGACGTTCCTGAAGACGAATCAACCCGTGCTGCGTTGGGATAGCGGATCTGTCCAGTAGCATTGCAGTATCGGCGGTTTCCATATTCTTATTAATTGGTTGAATACAAGCCGATGATAACAAAGCGATCAATCCGGCAGATAAACAAGCATATATTCTGTTATTGTTTTTCATCGCAATCTTTCCTTGATCAAAATGGTTCACTGCTTGATAAACCAATTTTGGGATTCATAATCGGGTCGATTTGGGTCGGTGAAGTCTGTCCACATCCAGATCCACAACTGCCCTGCCCGGTAAAGCGACATATCCGCATAGACATACCGTGTAGCAAAACCCTGGTAATATACTGCAAAAATATAGGTTCGCTCGCCAATGGTCACATTCTCGGCGCCAACTTCTCCCCAGTCGCAATCAGTCGGGTGACAAGCTCCACAGAGATGAATATGCCACGGGGGTCCAGGAGGATAAAGCTGGCCGTTAAGTATTTGATCTTGGCAGGTGAAACGTAATTCTGCTCTTGTTAAACTGCGTGTGTTTGGATCATAATTAACCCAATTGCCGTCCTCTTGTTGGGCAGCGCACAATGCATAGGCTTCCTGTACCGATAGAAAGCATAAAAGCAGAGCTGTTAAAAACACGGCTATTTTGCTTAAACAAGGCGGTTTGCTGTTTTGTAATTCCATTTGGGACCTCCTTTACTGTCGGGATTATTTTTTTGTGTGCATGCCTCCATTTGATTGCTTATTCCTCATCGCTGTAGAAGCAACTGTATCCGGTGTCATCAGCACTGAGGTGGTGGTAACCATGCGTTGGTAGTGTTCGTAAGCAACAAAGCCTCCGAAACTAAAAGCGGTATCGTTTGGTATGTAAGCTTGAATGAGGCGTAGGCGAAAGATGGGCGGAGCATTAAACGCGAGATCAACTACAGGTTGAGGATAAAAAATCCTTAGCACCAAATGGTAAAGAATGTCAAGGATTTAAAATTTGCTCTTGAAAGTATCGTTTTTTCGGTGGCTTATGCAAAAAATATGGAATGCATGGGACATTCAATGTTGATTTTTTGCGAGTTCGAGTCCTCTTTGTATCGTTTTGGTGGCAGCAGGCAGTTCCGGGTCTCGGCTTGCCCTTTGGGTCGCCCGGCTGATGGCTGAGCGGTCTATATTAAACCGGCGGGCCACTTCGCTTCCGGAGATCGACAAGATCTGCGTGGCAACATAGCTGATTAGGGCGCGACCACGTATGATCTCAACGCGTTTAGTCGGCCGATCCAGTTCCTTCTCTTCGATGCCGAGTTAACGGCACGCAGCGGCGATGACCGCGGACAGATCGATACTGGCCGATTGCATCCGCATTCTGCCCTCATAAACCTCACTGGCGTGTTTCAGGGTTGCTTCGACGAATGCGCTGCTTCCTTAAAATGCGCTCTTCACTTGCAATCCGAAGCCCATCGAGAAACTCTCGATAAAATCCTCACAATCCGTGTGTTTTTAAATATCGCTTTGCGTTCGATCCCTCGTATGACGATATGATGCAGGGCGCCGGGGGCATCTATACGAGTAAGATTGAAATGCGGTATTTTCAATAAGCTGTCAAAAAAGAATGTCCCTATATTCCCAAATATTTAATAGATAAAAGCTATGTGCCAGGCCAATGGCGCTGAATATGAATTGCCTTTTGGTTATGATCTTGATAAGATAATTCTAATTTTTACCGACCTTAAGCGTTTTACCTTTACGACAGAATCAAATTTCAGGGGGCCAACATGAAGAGAATCAGGACAACTCTGCTTATCTTCTCTGTTGTTTTGGCAATTCTTGTGATTCGAGTAGGTACATGTGGGGCGTATAAGCTTGGATGGAGCTCAATTCAGCATCGAACGTATGAGTCGGAAATTCCTTCAAACAAACTTGCTTTTGAGGTTACTGACGATTTTGATCTATACATAAACGATGCCAACGTTGTAGTTAGTGTTGTTTTAAAATATCCCAATGGCACATCTGTCGGTCTATCTTCCTTAATATTCTATCCACTCTACAACTATTACCGTTCTGAATATGACATTGACAGTGCATCATGGGAGTTCGATCCGGCTTTACAAATATCCGAATTTAGAGCTGATATCACAACACCTCTTGTCATAGGCTCATATACTATTGAAGTCAAAACGTTAGACGGACAAATACATACAAAACAAATAAATTTTGACACACTAATAGACATCCCCGCCGTTTCCTCCCGTACTTTTCAAATCTATATGGATTCAGCTGGTAATTTACATTGGACTTGGGATATCCCTAAGGAGTTACTTACGCTTGCTGAGACATATGATTTAAGGATAAGAGCTGGTGTAGCAGCTATGGTGAATGGGCAACTTTCTGCTCTATATTGGCCGAATGTTCCTGTCGAAATGGGGTATAGTTTCCTTCCAAGTCTAACATACCAGAATTTGATTAGTGGAGCAGATAATATTCGTTTCTCTTATCAAGTAAGGACTACAAACAATTGTGCAAGAGCCTATTCTAAAGCAATAGATGTAACTGACTTATCTTCTCCAATATCTATCACTCCCCAAAAAGACGCACAAAAAGACGCATTATTTTTCGTTATTCCTGTTCGCAAAAAATAAGCATTCTATCCAAATTAGTTTTGACCTGAATTTATCACGCAACGTGGTTTTAACGACCATCGGTTTCAATTTTTCAATGTTGTTTTCTATCGAGGTCGAGTTCTCTTTGGGCTTGCGGGACGCCTATGTTTAAATGCGTTACTATCGATCAAGGCAAATTTTAGATCTCGCGCAAAGTCCCGGCCCTACCGAGCTGAACGGCTGCCGACGGATTGATTGATCCAGAGGCGCCGAGCGGTGTCAACGGCTTGTAAACCCAACTCATTGTGCGCAAAATGAAACAGAAATCGCCACATCAGAACGCTCTGGGGTGTTTTGTTCGGGCACACGACGGCTTCTCTTCCGCCAAAATAAGGAGTTCCCCAAACGCGCATTGAAACCGTTAAAATCTATGCCCGTCGCATGAAAACTGGATTGCCTCGCAGAGGTTTTACGCTTGCTAAAATGCATAAGTACATTACCGACATCCTGCCATGCATATTCTGTCGTTCCCATAAGCGCATTGTGATCGCTCCAGGCATAATTGATCAGGGGATTTATGACGATCGCCCAAACGGACAAGAGATTATGTACGACCGGCCGCGGAGCGAAAAAGCTTCCGGCGCTCAATCCCCCGGACAATGAAGTGATGCACCGCTTCGGGCGTCGGGCTTTGCGCTGCATGGCTGATGGCCCTCGACAGGGATGCAATAATGTACCAAAAATCGGGATGAAAAGTGTACCACCTCCGTAGGACCAATCGATGTGGTAGGCTCGTCTTTCAAGGAGGAGCTTGCCATGATCTGCACGGAGGCATTTATGGACATTTTAGCATTTCATCGACAAGGGCACAGCATGCGCTGGATTGCCAAAAGTTTGGGCATTCACCGCAATATCGTTAAAAAGTACAGCATCCAGAAAAAGCAGCCTCAATACCAAAAGCAAAAGCGACGGGAGTCGATCCTCGGCCCCTATCACCAGATCATTCGTGATTGGCTTGAGCTTTAACACAATCAACAAAATACCGATTAAAGGCATCCCAATAACAAAATCCATTTCTGCTTGAACAGTATTTTTCCGTTGCTTCTGTCATACAATAAAACCCTATAGTCTTTTTGTAGTCTTGGGCCTTTGTGAGATTCTCGACCACTGTTTCTATTTTAGAGAATCCTTCACCTTCTCTCTGCATACATTCATTTATCGAGTCATAAAGATAGTTGAATGAGTCAGGATTGACCATTGCAGTTCTGTGACAGAAATAAGTGGCCATCTCAGCTTGTTGCTGAATATTCATGTAACCTTTGTATCCGCTTTGCTGTGGCTCATTATAAAGAGCCCAGAAGTCAGTAGGCGTCATTGGTACAGGTGCTTGTTGTATTTGTTTAACCTGTGGTGCCGGTGTACAAGAAAAAAGTAGAATGATTGTGAGTGCTACTAAAAGTTTTTTCATAGTGTTCGCCTCTAATCAAAGATTCTGTTTTTTCTATGTGAATCGAGATCAAATT
>JBATHN010001056.1:0-2056 GCA_049666885.1 Desulfobacterales bacterium | reverse complement strand
CGAAATGAAACAGCAAGCGCCGCGTCAGAACTCTCTGGGGTGGTTTGTCCGTACACACGATGGCTTCTCTGCACTCAAAACAGGGCGTTTCCTAAACACGCATTGAAACCGTTAAAATCTATGCCCGGCGCATAAAAAGTGGATTGCCGCGCAGAGGCTTTACGCTTTCCAAAATGCTTCGGTGCAGGGCCGACATCCTGCCATTTTCTGTAGTTCCCATAAGCGCACAGTTATAGCTCCAGGAATAACCGGGGATTTAAGACAATCGACCCAACGGACAAGAGATTCGGCACGATCGGCCGTAGAGCGAAAAAGCTTCCTGCGCTCAATCCCCCGGACAATGAAGTGATGCACCGATTCAGATGCATCACTTCGGGCTTGCACTGTATAGTGGAAGCGAATCAGACTGGTATCAGTAAGAAAAGCATAAATATAGGATGTCCCTTTTGACTTCAGCAATGTGGCCGACAGTTGGTCTGAGAATTTCAGAATGGCAAAAGACGATCAGGTAACCTGAGTCTCTGCAATGAGAAGCTTACAGATACTTTTTATATTGAACGGCTTCGGGAAAAAATAGTCCACTGTCCCATCTTTTAAGAGTTCCGCTGCGACATCATTTTCACCGCCTGTCATTATCGCGATTTTTACGTGCGGTGACTGGTTACGAATCCGACGAGAAAGTTCCCATCCGTTCAAAATCGGCATCTGCAGGTCGGTAAGAACAAGGTTTATGTCATTATTTATTAAAAGATTCCAAGCATCAAGGCCGTTATAAGCTTTGAACACCCCGAATCCGTGCTTCTCAAAACAGAGTGAAATGAGCTTTACGAGCAGGCTATCGTCATCGACGACCAAAATCGATTGAACAGAGGCGATTAAAGTTGGAGATGAAAAAATCAAGGATCAAAGCCTTTCATAGTTGGCATTTAGATTTGATAAGGCCCGCTTAAGAAGTATAATAAGTTGATTATAAGGAGGTGTACCAGCAACTCAATTTACACTTAGTACTCAAAATTAAGATAAGGTTATTTTAAACGTCGTACATCAATGCGAAGCTGATTTTCGTCAATATTTCGATAGCTGTACGTTGGGTTATTCACGAATAAATTATATGCAAGTGCCGTGCCAGCCATTTAAGCAATTGTTTTTTAACAAAAAATACAAATTGTCGGATTCACAATAGCATTCAGATGACTGAAATATCCTACATTGTAAAGATGCCTTCTCATGCGTCCTGGAAAGCGAAGAGTTTGTTGATCTCCGAATGACAGAACGATTATCCCCCCCTATAAACATTAATTGTTTAATATCAATGTGTTAATAAGTAAGTGAGCCGAAGTCGGGAGTGGCCGTGTCGTAATGGATAGAATTCGCTTTTAGTATCAAAGGAAAGACAAATGAAAGGTACTGTGAAGGAATTTTCAAACGCAATTGCCGTTTAGAACAATTTAGGACCGATAATTTAATTCACATATGTTATGGTGCTGTCAGGAACACTCAAGGAACAAAATATTTTGAAGAATCAAGTTTGCATATACGGTTAGGCAGACCTGGGCGGTGGAAACTAAAATGCATTCGGTGTGGGCAGATTTTAGTTCTCGCGCAATGCCCCCGCACTGCCGGGCTGAACGGCTGACGAAGGATTGGATGATCCTGAGGCGCCGAGCGATGTCAACGGCTTGTAAGCCCAACTCATTGTGCGCAAAATGAAACAGCAAGCGCCGCGTCAGAACACCCTGGGGTGGTTTGTCCGTACACACGATGGCTTCTCTGCACTCAAAACAGGGCGTTTCCTCACACGCGCAACGACACTGTTAAAATCCGTGGGTTAGTCTCATCGGAACATTTAAAGTCCAGTGGGGGGAATTATCCGTCAGGGTGCCACCTTCCCATTTAATTGTTATTGACAGGTTAGGGTGAGGTAGGGTTTTATAAAGACCACGTTGTGGTATATGATTACCTGCTTTTGATAAAATTCATATAATATTGAATGGTTGCAAACGCCAATCAACCATTGAGTCTTAAGCCCGCCCAAAAAGATTAGTGAGACAATGCA
>JBATHN010001055.1:0-4327 GCA_049666885.1 Desulfobacterales bacterium | reverse complement strand
TCACATCCTGGGGCTGGAGCAGGTCCCAAGGGTTTGGCTGTTCGCCAATTAAAGTGGTACGTGAGCTGGGTTTAAAACGTCGTGAGACAGTTTGGTCCCTATCTTTCGTGGGCGTAGGATATTTGAGGAGATCTGTTCCTAGTACGAGAGGACCGGAATGGACAAACCAATGGTGTTCCTGTTGTCGCGCCAGCGGCATTGCAGGGTAGCTAAGTTTGGAATGGATAACCGCTGAAAGCATCTAAGCGGGAAACCAACCTCAAGATAAGATATCCCTTAAGTATGGAAACATACTTAACTAAAGACCCCTTGTAGACGACAAGGTTGATAGGCCGGGTGTGCAAGCACAGCAATGTGTTCAGCTTACCGGTACTAATCGGTCGTGCGGCTTGGCCACAAAATAATTCACACAATCAGACCTTTTGAGGCGACGTTTACAGACAAATTGATCTTGTGATTTTAAAGCCTTCAGTTTTTCGGTGGCGATAGCAAAGAGGTCACACCCGTTCCCATCTCGAACACGGAAGTTAAGCTCTTTAGCGCCGATGGTACTGCTCGGGAAACTGAGTGGGAGAGTAGGACGCCGCCGGAAATTTATTTGATACCCCGGATGACCAATCGGACATCCGGGGTATTTTTTTAGGAATGAGTTCGGATGCAGTCTGAAGGTCGTGCGTTCCAAGCGGCTTCGAATGCGGCTGAAACAGTCAGCCACCGTTCTCAACCGCTCATCCGGGCGGAGGTGCATCTTGTTCATGCCCCGTGGGGGCCACCTCAAGCTGCCATGAAAGTTAAAGGGACAATTGCATTCCACACGTTAATGTGATAATATTCAATAATATTATTGGATTAAATATCTTCCCGCGGCAACTGGCCATCATTTTAAGTTGATTCACCAGAGTCCCCTGACGCGATATCTTGCGATTGTTAACTTCCAGGGTGCAGCGCCGATTGGTGCGTTGCCATCTTTACACGAACAGTGCTTGAGGTGGCCTTGATCGCCCGCAGTTTGAAATCGAATATCCTGATCAACTTGGTGGTGCTGCTGTCTATCGGGACATTTCTTCTGGCTGTCGTCGCGGTTATCACACACCATCGCGATGTGTTGCGGTTGGAAATCGCCAAAATAAACCTGATTCTAACCGCGCTCGACGAAAGCGTGTTCCGTGTGCCCCAACCGGACGAGGCCGCTACCGCTACCGGGCCTGTTTCTTCCCTTTTTACGCACGCCAAAATTGATTGTGCCGTTGCGGTCGATCGATTCGCCAAACCGCTTTTGGATCAAGGAACGGGCGGCAACTTGAACCAAGAACTGTGGGCGTGTGTTCATTCCGCGCTTAAAACCGGACGCCAGGAGCTCTGTTTTTCCGGGCAGACCTGGGGTATTTTCTGGCTGCAAGATCACTACCTGATGGTTGCCAACCCCCATTATAAGGGTGGCGTTGTTGACGGCGCCGTCGGTGTGGCCACCAATCTCGAAGACTTATATCAAGCCGAAAGACGGTCCCAAAAGATCTTTCTCATATACGGCGTCATCAACATTGCGATCCTTGCCGCTATCGGTGTTTACCGAATTACCAAGCTCTATTTGGAACCGTTGCAGCGATTGGCGGGACGCGCGGAAGACTACCGTGAGGAAGACACAGGCCTGATTTTTTCCGTGCGAAAGGAGGACAACGAACTCCACCAGCTCTCAAAGTCTCTCAACCTCATGCTGGAGCGGATTGCCGCAGACAAGCAAAAACTACGCGCGACGGTTGCCTCTCTTGAAAAATCCAACACAGACCTGCAAAAAGCCCAGCAGGAAATTATCCGAGCTGAGAAGCTGGCTTCCGTCGGGCGCCTGTCAGCCGGCATTGCCCACGAGATCGGCAATCCGATCGGTATCGTCATGGGCTATCTGGACCTGCTAAAACAGGAAGACGGTGATATCGATGAGACCGAAAAACGCGACTATATACGCCGCACAGGGGAAGAGATCTGCCGGATCAACACGATTATCCGACAGTTGCTCGATCTGTCACGTCCGTCTACCGAGGGCGCAAGTGCGACACACGTTCACGATGTCATCACCGATGTCTCTGATGTCGTTCGCTTCGAGCCGAAGGTGGCAAACATCGACATCCACCTGAATTTGGATGCAAAGAATGATTGTGTCACCGCGGATCCCAACCAACTGCGCCAGGTTTTTTTGAACCTGATACTCAACGCCGTCGATGCCATCGATTCGAAGTCATCGAACGGCGAAGGACACCTTAGCATCCGATCGACGGCCGCCAAACGCAAAGGCGGTGCGAATGATTCCCTAAACGCTGCCGAACAACAGGTGCTGGAAATAGCGGTGATCGACAACGGCGTCGGAATAAGACCTGAAATCATCGCCGATATCTTTGATCCTTTTTTTACCACCAAGGAACCGGGTAAAGGCACCGGACTCGGGCTTTCGGTCAGTTTTATGATCTTAGAAAGCCTCGGCGGCAAAATCTCGGCTGCCAGCAAGGTCGGCCAAGGCACGACGATGTGCGTGACGCTGCCTTTGAGCGACCCAATCCGTCTATGAGGGTCCATTCGCCCATAATTGATGGCGCGGGGCTAAGGCGTTTCGTTGTCAATGGCTCTTTTGCTTATCAGCGGTGCCGATCGGCTGTGTCTCACAAGCGGTGAAGAGACGCGGGTATGCAGTTTCCTAATAGGGTTGATTTTGCACAAAATGGCGAGTTACTGGATCGGAAAACTGAATGACGCTCAACCGCCCCCCGGCTGGATACAGATTCAGTTGGCGAAGGGGCCGGATGGCAGGTTTCTATGATGGACGAATCACCCACTCCGGCATGTGGTCAAGGACCGCGGCGACTGCTCGTGATCGATGACGAAAGCAACATGCGGCACATGCTGGCGGCCATGCTTAAGAATTCCGGATACTCAGTCGATACGGCCTCAGAGGGGCGCGAAGGCATGAAAATGCTTGAGCAGTCCTCTTACGATTTTATCCTCTGCGACATCAAGATGCCGAAGATGGACGGAATGACATTCCTTAAGACCGCCGGAGATTTGGTCAAGCACTCGACCGTTATCATGATGTCGGCTTACGGTACCGTTGAGACGGCGCTCGAGGCCATGAAACTGGGCGCATACGACTATATTTCAAAACCGTTTAAAAGTGATGAGGTCACCCTGACCCTTAAAAAGGCCGAAGAGCGTGAACGGTTAAAGAAAGAAAACAACTTTCTACGGGAGCGGATCAGAAACATCCAGGCCGACAACCGTTTCGATCGCATGGTGGGTCAGAGCAAAGCCATGCAAGCGGTGTTCGAGCTGGCCCAAAAAGTCGCCCGGCACAACACCACCGTGCTGATTACGGGTGAGAGCGGGACTGGTAAAGAGCTGATCGCGCGCGGCATCCATTTTTACAGTGAAAGGGCCGACGGCCGTCTCGTACCGGTCAATTGTGGCGGGATTCCCGAAAATCTTCTCGAAAGCGAAATGTTCGGTTACAAAAAGGGGGCTTTTACCGGCGCGGACCGTGATAAAGTGGGACTTTTCGAAGCGGCTGAGGGTGGAACTCTGTTTTTGGATGAAATCGGCGAATTGCCTCAGTCTTTGCAGGTCAAGCTATTGCGGGTGCTGCAGGAGAGCGAAGTTCGACCGGTCGGCGACCCGAAAACACACAAAGTCGATGTCCGGGTGATTACTGCGACGGCAAAGAACCTGGAGGCGGAAATTCGGAGTGGAACCTTCCGCGAGGATTTGTTTTACCGCCTCAACGTGATGCAGATTCACCTGCCGCCACTCAGAGAGCGGCCCGAAGATATCCCGCCTCTTTGTCAGCATTTTATCGAGCGTTTCAACGGCGAGTTGAAAAAGAACATTGCCACCATCACTCCGGCGGCCATGTCCCTTATCATGAAACATCAGTGGCCAGGAAATGTCCGCGAGCTGGAAAATGTAATCCAGAGGGCGGTGGTGCTGGCCGAACAAGACGCCCTGATGCCTGAACACCTTCCCGGCAGCATCGTCACGGGGCTTGAAAACGGCAAATTCGATACTCTTTTCGAGGGTTATTCCCTGAAAGAAGCCCAGCGAAGTCTCGAAAAAAAACTCATCGTCAAAGCGCTTACGGAAACCGGCGGAAATCGAACCCGGGCTGCGCGTCTGCTTGAAATCAGCCATCCCTCTCTGCTCAGCAAACTAAAGGCGTATGGTATCGACCTTTAAGGGGATAGGGTCGCGGCAAGAAATAATTACGCAAGATTGCGAGGGATTTAGGTTCGGATACAAGGCCCATCCGCCGGCGCATATCCGGGATATGCGATGGTGGATGTAACGC
>JBATHN010001054.1:0-4856 GCA_049666885.1 Desulfobacterales bacterium | reverse complement strand
GTTGGAGATGATAGGCGCGCTGGCTGTCCGCCCAACGCGCGGGCCCCGAGGTGCGTTTGAGGTACTGATAGACGGCAAAGAGAACGGCCGTCGAAACGGCCGCCGCCGTTACATCGATGGTCATCATGGCGCCGAGACAGGCCAACCCGCCGATGAGACTGACATGGCGGTGGTACCATCGAAACCGGGGCCGGAAAGAGGGGCTCGCCGATCGGGCTTCATAATAGGTCGCATAATTGAGCAGACCATATGAGATCAGAAAGAACATCGACACCACCGGAGCGATGATGTTGAGCCGGCCCAGTCCGATCGTTGCAACGGCAATGATCAGCGAAAGGAGAACCGCTCTGCGCGGGTTGTTGGTGGGACCACTGCCTTTGGAGAAAGGAACGAGAAACGGGAAGATGCGATCGGCGGCGAGGGATTGGAGAATGCGCGGTGCGCCCAGAAACGAGGCCATGGCCGAAGAAAGGGTGGCGGCGATAACGCCCGCGTCGATCAGGAAACTGACCAGGGACACCCGTTTCATGGCTGTGTAATCGCTTGTCAGAACGGTGTTGGGCAGCGATCCGGCCAGAAGCACGGTCGCACCGAGGTATACGACAATCGAGATTCCGACGGCAAGCAACGTGCCCAGGGGCAAGCTTTTTCCCGGGTCTTTCAGGTCGCCCGACATGCTCGAGCCCTGGGTAAATCCGGTTACCGCAGGGAAAAAAATAGCGAAGATCGTCCAAAACGGGGGATGCTTTCCGGGAGCGCCCCAGTTTTCAAGGAGCAGCGCGCTGTTCCAGTTCAGTAGCCCGCCCACGAAAAACGAAACCAGGGCCGCGCCGAGAATGACCATCACCACGTATTGAAACCGGGTGGCCCAATCGGCGCCCAGCCAGGCAAAGGCGAAGAGGGCCAGAACGGAAGCCGCCGCAACGAGCTGAGAGAAAATTTTGACGTTTTCGGCAGACGATATGACCGCCAGAACTTCTCCGAAACCGATGCAGTAAAAGGCGATGGAGATCGATTGGGCCAGGAACATGACGATGCCGATGGCGCCTCCGAATTCCAGCCCCAGGGTCCTGGAGATCAAGTAGTAGACTCCGCCGACTTTGACCCGGATGTTGGTCGAAATGGCCGACAGCGATAGTGAAGTCAGGACGGAAATGCCGTTGGCGAGCAAAAGGATGAGTAGCGCCCGTTTCAGACCCGCGCTGCCCACCACAAAGCCGAGGCGCAAAAAGAGGATGATGCCGAGGATTGTCAAAATGCTCGGGGTAAACACACCGGCAAACGTGCCAAGTGTGCCGGATGTCTGAATACCGGAAGTGTTTTTTACTGCCATGGCGTCACCAATTCAAATGGAAAATTATGCTTCTATTGGAAAATAGAACAATTTTGAAAGTTTATGCAAGGAATAAATCCGTCGGCTGCTGACAAGGTTAGTAGAATTATGGGCAACCTTTTTCTTTGGCCGTTCCATGTCCAGGGGGTGGAAGATGCGGTGACAGGTTTCGAATGTTGCCCGGGCACTCGGATGCAATCACGCCGCTGGCGTGATTGAACAAGGCGACTCGAATAACGGAGGGAAGGAGAATTCCGACAGGGATTGGCAACAACCTGCAAAGACTTGCTTTATAAAGGAAACTGAAATCAGCAGGAGGGATTTGGTCTGTCGCGTAAGTCCATAGGAGCGATGAAGGAGGGGTAATGCCCGCTGACGTAATGCATGTAACATATTGTGTATCACGCCGACGACCGATAACGCAGTCCAAATCCTTTATCTTAAGGCCTATAACCGGTTGCAAGATGCCATTTCTCGTTGCATAATGCGGCGGGACCGCTCAAGGTTCAAGTTCTCTCCAAAGCAGAAAAGCGAGGTCAGGATGCCGTCCCAATCAAACCCTTTGCGTGATCTGATCGACGGTCACGCCCACTTGAATGAAATCGATGATATCGAGGGGGCTCTGGAAAGGGCCGCGGCGGCCGGTGTGGAGCGAATCGTGGCTGTGGGCATGGATATCGCCTCTAACAGCAGGATTCTGGAAATTGCCGCGTCGTACCCTGGTATGGTGCTTCCTTCCGTGGGATTTCACCCATGGTCGATTCCGACCGAGCCGATCGAGGCGACCCTGGCCTTTCTGAGAAAGCACCTGGCGTCCTGCACGGCATTAGGTGAGGTCGGGCTCGACTACAAGGCCAAGGTGAAAAAGGCGGTTCAGTGGGAGGTCTTCGCGCGGGTTCTCGACCTGGCCGCAGAGTTCGAAAAGCCAGTGATTGTGCACGCCCGTTTTTCTCACCAGAGATGCCACCAGATGGTTTCTGAGGCCAAGGTTAAAAAGGCGGTTTTTCACTGGTACAGCGGCCCCTTAAACCTTTTGGAGAAGATCATTGCCGACGGGTATTTCGTGTCCTGCACCCCGGCACTGGCCTACAGCACCCACCACCGGTCTGCCATCCTGCACGCCCCGTTGGAGCGTATCCTCATCGAAACCGACTGCCCGGTCGAATACCGGGGAAAGGTTTCCGAACCGGCCCACCTGATCGCCACCCTGACGCACCTCAGCCGTATAAAAGACCTGCCGATCGAGCAGGTCGCCCGGATCACCACTGCCAATGCCGGAGCGTTCTTCGGCCTCCGATAGATTCAGTCGACGGCAGCAGACGTTTTAGGCAATGGAATCGAAGATTTCTTGATACTCGTTTTGGCGGGCGTAGACTGTTGACAGTTGACCTGTTTATGGACTATATTCAGTCATACTGAGGAAGTGGAGGTATTTTCATGAAACTGTCCAGCCAGATTAAGCCCATCAGTTACCTGAAGGCCCATGCCGCCGAAATCGTAAGAAAGCTGGGCGAACAGCGGGAGCCGTTGGTCATCACCCAGAATGGCGAAGCCAAGGTGGTCATACAGGACATTGAGAGTTACGAGCAAACCCAGCAAACAATGGCTCTCCTGAAGATCCTGGCGCTCGGGATGCATCAGATTGAGGAAGGCAGGGTCCTGCCCGCTGAGGGTGTGATTAAACGTCTGCGCAAACAGCGGGGGGCTCGGTGATGCCGTTCGCGGTTTTGCTGACCAATGCTGCAGCACGTGATCTCGACGAGCTTTATGGCTACATTGCTGAACACGATGCACCTCGAAAAGCGAACTTTGCTTTGAAGCAGATCGAGAAAGTCTTCACCAAGTTGTCCGAATTCCCTGAGCGGGGTACCTACCCTAAAGAACTTCTGGCTATAGGGATTCGTGAATACCGCGAGGTTTTCTTCAAACCTTACCGCATCATTTACAGAGTTATGGATAAAAACGTCTACATTCTGCTGATTGTCGATGGACGTCGCGACATGCAGTCGCTTTTGCAACGGCGATTATTAGACGCGTGAGGGCAAGGGCAAGATGACCTTAGATTATTATTTCAACCGTTGCCGTGAGTAAATCAGTTAAGCGAATCGCAGAGATCTCTAAAAAAGAAAAGTATAAGCTGATATAAGTTAAAAAATTAAGGGCGTCCGTAAAAACGTTGACCAACAGGGAGTTGTCTTCCTACTATCCACGGATAATATCGGCCCTGGGTAAAATGGGACCCAACACTAAGGGCGTGATGCCGGCGTTGATTGCTTCTCTTGCATATGACAAAGAGCATGATGCGCTTAGTTTCTTCTCCGAGTGGGGCAGGCAGGCTTCGGCGGCCGTCCCTGCCATTATTGATGTACTAAAGACTTCTAAAGATCACTTCTTCCTTCGTGGCGCACTGTATACGCTAAGGATGATAGGGACGGAAGAGGCACTACGTGGCTATGAGCAATTCAAAAAGCAACCTGAAATTATTTCCCCCCGGAAATAAAATTTCTGCAACATCATGATAAACTAACCCTTGAGAAGGCATATATACAAGGTGTCAAATATACGTTTTCGGCCCATAGGGAAAGTTAATTACAAATGGATACCATTCAACTCAAGAGCGGATCGGATTTCGAAGGAAAAAACAAAGGATATGAAAGCACCTACAAATTCTACGACGAAAATGGGGACTTAATCTTTAGTTGCGATATATATGGGGAATGCATAAAATTATCGACAGTTCTTACATCTCCTCGTGGTGGAGATCACGGATTTGTGATGAAAGCAAAAGGGAAATTCCTGAACTTCACCTATTTTCTAGAAGATGACATCGGCGCACGGTTTGCCACGATTACCCGCAAAGGGATCGGCTTTCGCTGGAAGATTCTTGGAGAAAAGGATCATGAAATAGCCCGAATCATTGATCCAACCAGTCGAAAGGAGGCTTTTTTTCGTGAGTTGCTGTCGACAAGCCCGGGCAGTTATGCGGGAATAGTCAACAATGATCTCGTTGCCATTATCCAAAATAGACAGCTGTCAGAAAAAATCCGGAAAAAATCGAAAAGCTTCATTGGCAGGCTTATAGATAAAGCTATAGGTCAACCTGGATTGACTCTTCAGATTGAACCAAAATATATAGCGAATTTTGATACTAGAATTCTTGTTGCTGGAATGACGTTATTACGTGTGCATGACATCATGGGAGTTAACAGGCAATAAAAGTGCTAACCATAAAATCACGCCGACGCGAAACACGCGCGGCTTATTTAGTCGTTAGGCGTCTCGGGAGCATAGTTGACCGTCAAGAGTACGAAGACCATCAGTGAATCGCTCTTCGAAACGTTCTGTTCATCGAACCATCCGACTTACGTGCATAAGATCCGTCGCCATGTTTGATCGATTTTCAAAAGCCTGCTTACCAATGATGGATATCGCGCAATGGACCTGAGGGCGTTCCTTCCCTCGCTCACCAACCTGCCGGTCTTCTACGCCGAGTTGGTGATGTTGCTGCTGCTGTTCTCGGTCT
>JBATHN010001053.1:0-2905 GCA_049666885.1 Desulfobacterales bacterium | reverse complement strand
CTGGTAACCGGTGCATCGGCGTGAGGGAAGAAAGGGACATTCGATGTTGACAAGATAGGGAAAATACCGTTTTTAAACTTGCCTCGCAGAGCTCGCATATAGATGCCCCCGGCGCCTTGCATCATATCGTCATTCGAGGGATCGAAGGCAAAGCGGTATTCAAAGATGACACGGACCGGGAGGATTTTATCGAGAGGCTCTCGATGGGATTCGGTTTGCTATTGACGGGCGCATTTTAGGAAGCAGTGAATTCGTCGAAGCAACCCTGAAACACGCCGGTGAGGTTTATGAGCGCAGAATGCGGATGCAATCAGCCGGTATCGATCTGTTCGCGGTCATCGTCGCTGCACGCCGTTACCTTAGCATCGAAGAGTAATGAAGTTGCCCCCCGGTTTAATGTAGACCGTTCGGCCATCAGTCGGGCGACTCTTATGGTAAGCCGAGACCCGGAACTGCTTTCAGCTACTAAATCGATACAATGAGAACTCAAAACAAATCAACATTGAAACAGCGGCCCTTTCATCTCAATTCTCTTTTTGCCATACTTTCACATCGAAAATCCAGATTCCTATCTTTTTTAGTTGAAGGAGTTATCGGCATGTTCAGGACAAAAAGATCGCTCATTGCCGCAACCCTGACTGCGGCGCTGACCTTGACCAACACCCTTCCTGCTGGTGCAGGTGTCAAGATTGTTTTCAGCCTGGAAAACCCGACGAAATTTCAATCGCTTTTGGGCTCCGGCCTTTCAGTGTTCAGGGACAATCTGGACACCGCCGGCATGCAAATCTCTGAAGTGCTCAACGGCAAGGGCGCCATAAACGTACTGGTCAAGCTGGACAACACCTACCAAACCGCCTCCGCGGATGTGGAAGAGTGGGTGAACACTGCCCTGGCGTTCGGCATCATGGATCCGGGAACTTATTACGAAGCGCGAACCGGAACCGATCCCAATGACGCCAACCCGGACATCACGTTGCGGCTACCGGAGACATTTCTCAAAGGTGATGTATGGTTCGATCCGTCGGGAGTAAAGCGCAACGCCGCCGTCCCCGCCGATAAGCTGGATTTTGTAACGGTCGTGCTGCACGAGATGCTTCACGGGTTGGGATTTAACGGCTTCCGTCGCGACCTGCCGACCCAGGTCGGAGCCTTTCCCGACGGCAAGAAAAGCACGTTCGACCATTATTCCGATTGGGGAAAGCCGGGATTGAGCGGAATACCGCCGGACCGGATCGCCTTTTACGGTCCATACGCAAAACAGCAGCACGGCGGACCGGTGCTGATCACTGGTGGCGATGGCGGATACTACCACCTCGGCAATCCCAAGGGCGCCGATGCGCTGGCCGATGATCTGATGTCGGGAGCTACTTATTCAGATGTTGGCCGCCGCAAATCCATCAGCCTGCTCGACCTGGCGATCCTACGCGATCTTGGCTGGCAACCGATCTACCGGCTGAAAGAGGATTTCAATAAAACGACCGATTTCGATCAATTGAAACCGGTAACCGGAGTTGGCGGACCTGCGACGGTCGACCCGGAGAAGCTGAAGAAAAAGCCGTAGGAATTGAGTCGTTTGCCGTAAGGACTTCGTTAAAAAATGGACCGAATCCGCCACTGCCACTCCCGATTATTCGTATCCATTGGAATGCTTGACTTTTGAGCCTCTCCCCTGCATCCTGGTCTCACACGATTTCGCGCTTTTCCCTGCTTCATCCCTAAAGGGGTGTTCACATGCAATCCGTCTTCTCTGCCTTGATCAGCTATATCCCATCCCGCTTCCGGTCTGACGAATCTCCGCGCCTCGAAAACATGACTTTACGAC
This sequence comes from Desulfobacterales bacterium, assembly GCA_049666885.1. Lineage (GTDB taxonomy): Bacteria > Desulfobacterota > Desulfobacteria > Desulfobacterales > SG8-13 > JARFQH01. The sequence goes on along the minus strand of JBATHN010001053.1, from coordinate 1,083 downwards.
ATCGGGAATAAAGGGACATCCTTAATTAATCAAATAACCTGTCACTCCAAAAACTTAAAACCCCGTGTTTTGGCCATTTTCTCGCCTCTCCGAATGGCATACACAACCCCGGCTACTGTTCTGTTCAGTTTTTCGGCCAGGTGGGTTGCCGTATATCCCAGTTCCCTTCAAGTGAATATAACGAGCCAGCTCCTTCAGGTAGATGTCTTGCTGGCAGACAAATGATTTGTAGCGATTTTGAAACAGGTGACCGCATCGGTTATGTCTTCGATTAAAGCCGACCACATAACCGGTCAGCAGCCGGCGCATCAAGGTGGACAGTGGAATGCCGCCGGTTCTGAAAAGAAAATGGGCGTGATTGGACATGAAAGCCCAGGCGTAGCAGGAGATCCGGCATTCGAGAAAAAGAAGCGCAAGACGCTTGATCAGATCGTCGCGATCCTCATCGCGCCTGAATATGTTGCGTCGTTCTATCCCCCGGATGATCACATGATGCAAAACACCCGGGGCATTCTAGCGGGCCTGCCTGGGCATACCGATCAAGTGACAGAAAACAACCCTTCTGCCAAGTTGTATAATTATTTAAATGTCCCAAAGGTACCTCTGCGGTTGATGAACTCCGCGAGGTCCTTTGCATATGGGATGACCACCGGGACCGGTTCCAGCGACTCATAGAAAAGAGTCAGAAAGCGGTTATCAAGAATAAAAGAAGTATGTACAATTCCCCAATTTTCCGAATATAAGCATCTAAAATATATATTTTTACAGGTATTTATGGTTAATTTCTTGACAGCCCGTGCGATTTGGCGTTAATGATTATGTTACTCCAGACTGAATCTGAAGCTGACCTCACGTTTTGCGCTCCGCCATCTTTTCGAGTGGACCTCGCCTAAGCATATTGTCAGATCTGCCGTTCTGCGTTTCGGAAGCTGTAAGGCTGATGAAAACCATACACACAAGTTGACAGATATTCAGCGTTTTGACCAAGAATTGCACCAAACCGGTTCGTCTATGAATTTATATTCTGAAATTTGCCTTCCGAAAATTATACCGTAATTTTTTCAATGTGGTAATTTGGTGGGC
>JBATHN010001052.1:0-1910 GCA_049666885.1 Desulfobacterales bacterium | reverse complement strand
AGAGACATCACCCTGCGTGTTCCAGTCATTCGGATCTTGACAATCTATATTTTGAACACAGGTTTCGACATTACGGGTTGAAATGGCTTTGTTCAAACCTCTCGGATTGCAACCACTAAGGGGTTGTTCTCGATAGCGCTGTTCATCTTCTCATTCTTCATTCCCAAGATTATAAAAAAGATCAAGGGATCGTGATTCCGAAAACAATGGTCCCCAATAACTGAAAAACCTGGAATGAGACAACAGGAGAATACGGATGAAAATGACGGCTGAACACAAAAGACTCCAGGACCACCGGAATCGGATCGTCAATTGGAAAAAATGGGGAGCCTATCTCAGTGAGCGCGCGTGGGGGACGGTGCGCGAAGATTACAGCGACGACGGCGGGGCCTGGGATTTTTTCCCCCATGACCACACCCGCAGCAAAGCCTACCGCTGGGGTGAAGACGGTTTGCCAGGAGTCTCCGACCGGCACCAGTTTATTTGCTTTGCCCTGGCGCTGTGGAACGGACGTGATCCGATACTTAAGGAACGTCTGTTCGGGTTGTCCGGCTCGGAAGGAAACCACGGGGCGGAGGCGGCCGGAACGAAAAAATGCAGTGGACACGGTTTCAAATTCATGTTGAAATCTGGACTCTGCTATTATATCACTGTTTTGAACAATATTCCTGTTGACCGATGACTATTGGGAGTGACCAATGAAGATTCTGTTCGTGTATCCTGATATTAATGTTAAGGGTGGTGCAAGAAGCTATAATTACGGCATTGGAATCATATCAGCCCTTCTTAAAAATCACGGCCATACGACAGATCTTTTTTACATGTATCCCAAATATAAGATAAAAGGGTTGGAAGAAAAAATAGCCGATTTTGGACCAGAAATCATCGCTTTTGCTGCCACCAGTCCACAATTTAAATATGTCGAACAGATATTTGAGGATTTCCATTTCAACGAAGAAATTTTTACCGTTTGCGGGGGGCATCACGTGACATGCGTCCCTGAAAGTTTGGAAAAAATACCGCGTTTAGATGCCATTTGCATCGGGGAGGGCGAATACCCTTTACCGGAATTGGTCGAGGCGCTCGAGAATGGGGAGGACATTACCGGTATAAAAAATTTGTGGGTAAAACAGAGGGAAAAGGTCTTCAAGAATCCTTGTCGCGCTTTTATACAGGACATTGATCACTTGCCCTTTGCCGATCGCGATATTTTCGATTATCAAGCGATCATCGATTCGGATTATAATACGGCGCTGTTCATGTTTGCCAGGGGCTGTCCTTTCGACTGCTCTTATTGTGCCAATCATGTTTTCAAGGCTGTCGCGGGAAAAAAATATGTGCGGTTGAGAAGTGTTGATAGTGCGATAGAAGAGATAAAAGAAGTCGTTCAAAAGTATCGTGTCAAAGCCCTTTTTGTCTGCAATGAAGTATTTGGTATAAACACAAAGTGGGCCTTCGAGTTTTGCGAAAAATATAAGGAAAGCGGGGTAGGGTTGCCATTTGATGTGAGTACCAGAGTTGAAACAATCACGGATGAACTGTGCCGTAAGTTGAAGGAGGCCGGATGCCGTCGGATAAATATGGGCATTGAGTCCGGTAATCCGTACATTCGAAATGAAGTGCTTAAACGAAATATGTCCAACGAGCAAATAATTGAGGCATTTAAGGTCGCAAAGAAAGCGGATTTAAAAACTAAAAGTTTTAACATCGTCGGATTTCCGCACGAAACGAATGAGCATTTTCACGACACTGTTGCGTTGAACCAGGTTGTCAACCCAGACACCCTTACCATCGCCATATTTGACCCTTATCCAGGCACGAAATTATACAATCAGTGTAAAGAAAAAAAATTGTTCAGCAAAAATAAGAATAAAAAGGATTTTGTTGCGAGGACGGATACCGTATTAGAC
>JBATHN010001051.1:0-1641 GCA_049666885.1 Desulfobacterales bacterium | reverse complement strand
GGTTTACGGCGCGGGAATGCCGGGAGCAGACCCCGCACCGGCCCGCCAACTGCTGGCGGCTCTGGCCGGCAGTGAATGGCCGGTCGAAGATGACGCCGCGTGGCGGAAATGGCTGGTTGATTTTTTAAAGCTGCGCGACTCTCTGCCGGCCGGCTATGATCTCCCCGAAGACGGGGTTCGGGTGCTAGCGGGTGCTGCAACGGAGGAACGGTTTGGGCTGGACTGGGCCGCGGTGCTAAATGACGATCGTGCTGCGGACGACTGCCTGCAGCTTTTGACCGTCGATTGGACTTTCGGCACCGAAGAGCTTTCGAGCTATTCTCCGTGCCTTGACACAGTCATGCCGTCACCGGTCTTGTTCATGCACGGGGAAGACGCGGAAAGATTAGGACTGGCGGATGGGGAACCGGTCGTGTTAACCACTGAAACCGGTACGGTGGCCGTCGCGCTTCGCGTTGTCGACAACATGCGTGCCGGTGTGCTGATCCTGCCGCGTCACCACAGGCACGACTGGCAGCAGCTGGGCAGCGGGCCGATTCGGATTGCCGCCGATCGGATACAAAAAGCCGAACACACTTGACCCGTCGGATCTTTGGGGAATAAAGGAAGTAGTCGAGTCACTATGTCAATGTGGATCATTGGAATCATCGTTTTATTGGTCAAGCTGGCCGTGGTGCTCGTGGTGCTGCTTCTGCTGGCCTCCTACCTCGTATGGCTGGAACGCAAGTTTCTGGCGAGGCTGCAGATCCGTTACGGGCCCAACCGGGCTGGAAAATTCGGCCTGCTTCAGCCGATCGCCGACGCCGTCAAACTGATTGCCAAGGAGGATACGGTTCCGGCCGAAGCTGATCGGCTTATATTCCTGTTGGCCCCGGCGATCGTGGCCGGCACGGCCCTGCTCATGTTCGGCGTCGTTCCCTTCGGTAGTGACATCACTCTCTGGGGTCAAAAGATCCCCCTGGTGATTTCCGATATCAATGTCGGCCTGTTGTTCGTGTTTGCGCTGTCATCCCTGGAAGTCTACGGGGTTACGCTGGGTGGGTGGGCGTCCAATTCCAAGTTCAGCCTTTTGGGGGGCATACGCGGCGCCGCTCAGATGATCAGCTACGAGCTGGCCCTCGGGCTTTCACTGGTCCCGGTGGTCATGTACGCCCGCTCGCTGAGCCTGGTCGATATCGTCAATGCCCAGGAGCCCTATCCATTTATCCTGGTCCAGCCGATATCTTTTGTCATTTTCTTCATAGCGGCCATGGCGGAGAGCAAGCGCATCCCGTTCGACCTGCCCGAGGCCGAGAACGAACTGGGCGCCGGCTACCACACGGAGTACAGCGGCATGCGCTTCGGCCTCTTCTTTCTGGGGGAGTATGTCCACATGCAGGTCTTCGGCGCCCTGTTGGCGGTATTTTTCTTGGGCGGCTGGCACGGCCCTCTACTACCACCCTGGATATGGCTCCTCTTGAAAATAATCGCTATTTCCCTGTTGATGATTTGGATCCGGGGAACGCTGCCGCGTCTGCGCTACGACCAGCTGATGGCTATCGGTTGGAAAGTTCTGATACCCGCGGCTCTGCTCAACATTCTGATAACGGGAGCGGTTTTGTTGATTTAGCCGGATATTGACCATGGGGGTATCGGGAAAGA
>JBATHN010001050.1:0-2827 GCA_049666885.1 Desulfobacterales bacterium | reverse complement strand
CTATTTATACGTACCAACGTTTTCGCCAAAAACTTTCAAATAACCAATAAAAAGCTGAAATTGAACCAAGCTTTACCTTCCTGCCACACTCGGCACCGGCAGCGGTCAGTAAATACCTCGATCCTGCATCGATTAGCTCTTGAAAAATAAAAAACCATCTGGATACACTCTCATAGCAACGGTTCAGCCAAACCTAAACAGCTATGACAGGAGGTACCCAGATGGTAAAAAGACGACATCAAACTAACAGGAAAAAGCGCAGCCGTAAAGGGTTTTGTGAAAAACGCCCGAAGCCCAGAAAAATCAACGCTTCCACGGCTTATGAGACCTGCACCGAGCAGCTGAGCCCATTCGGCGGGCTTTTGCCGCTGATCAAATTTATCGATCTTGTTGGTTTTCGGGAAATCTTTCACTTCGCTTACCGGCCCCCATCCCGCGATCCCAAGCTGGGACACTATCCGATGATGATGGGCATTTTGATGCTACTGTTTATCGGTTTTAATCGGATCTGGCACTTTGTCTACGTCCGGCTCGATGCCATGCTCTGCGGTTTTTTCAAACTAACCCGGCTGCCGGCGGCCACTACCTTCTGGCGCTATGTGGACAGTTTGGGGATCAATCAAGCCAACTCCTTGCTGAAAGTCTCCGGCATTCTGCGCGAACGAGTCTGGCAACTGTGCGACCTTCGATATGCCCGGATCCGGGTTAACATCGACACCACGGTCAAAACCGTCTACGGGCAGGTGCAAGGCGCACGCAAGGGGCACAATCCCAAGCACCGCGGCAAGCAGGGTCTGCGGCCGCTATTGGCCTTTATCGAGGAAACCCATGACTGATCTTCGACAGTCGATTTTTTAATATTCAATAATAACAGTAAAATACAATGGCTAAGATCGGTCTTGGCACTACCGATGACAGAAGAATCCACGGTTGTTAGTGCAGTTGGCGTATGGTCGGAGGCGGTGCAACTCCGACAGCCTTAAAGATCTTTGCACAGAGGCCTTTAAATTCGGTACGGACAGCAAAACGGGCGGCGCCCTCATCGATTTCGACCTCCTTCAAGGCCTTTAAGTCTTGCTTGATCTCGGCCCACTCCAGCCGGTGGCCCGCGGCAGCCAGACGCTGTTCGAGCTCGTTTCGCAGCACCAGTGCCAGGAAGCTGCAGAACACATGGCCGCAGATGTTGGCCTCGTTTTGATGGTAGATCGGCCGGGTTTCCAGAAGTGATTTCACATCCCGAAACACCCGCTCCACCTGCCACAGCTGCTTGTACTTAAGGGCCACTTTTTCCGCCGACAGGTCCGTATTTGTGATCAGTACCCATTTGCCGTCAAAGCGCTCTTCGGTCTTTATTTTGCCGGTATCGATCTGAAAGCCCTGCTTATTGGCTTTCAGATATTTTCGATAACCTTTGTTTCCGACCAGCGATTTGGCCCCTTTTTTCAGCTGCTCCTGCAGCGAATCGATGATCGCCCGCCGGTCAGCGGCATCCTTGCGTGCCTGACGCGGATTTAAGCAAACGATATAGCGTTTGCCGTCATGAATAACTTCTTTGACTTTCAGCGGCGCCGGTTTTTTTCGGTCACTGCTCTCCGGGCAAACCTCGCGAAAGCGCCCGCCCCGGGCGAGCACCTGTTCTTTGATATCTTTGACCCGGCGCATTCGGGCGCCGAGAATATAAGAGAGTTTAAGCTGCTCAAGCTTCTCCAGGGTATCGTTGCTGACCATGCCCCGGTCGCCGACCACACAGAAGCTGCTGATGGCAAATCGTTTCTGCAGCCGCTCGGCCAGCGGAACAAGGGCGGTGACATCGGCGGTGTTTCCCGGCCACATCTCACAGCAGATCGGCCGGCCGTTGTCGTCAATGGCAGCGCCGACCACCATCTGTTTTAAGTCCGGGCGGTGGTCTTTGCTAAAGCCTCTCTGGCCGATGTCGCCACCGGCGCCTTCGAAGTAAATCGAAGTGGTGTCGAAAAACACCAGATCCAGCCGGGTAAAAAGGTCCCGGTTGTCATAAAAAAGCTGCTCTTCGATCAAGTCTTTGTTGCGCCGACGACTGGCCATAAGCGCACCGCTCTGCTCGCAGAGCTCTTCGCCTAAAAAAGCCATGGCCCGGTAGAGGTGATGTAAACTCAGCTGGCCACAGCCATCGATCCGGTAGTCCCGACGCCAGCGGTCGCAAAAGCGATCCGAGCCGGAGACCATCAAGCGATGCAGTACAGTGAGAAAGATCGAGCGCTCGACATCGAAGGCAAAATTGCGTCCGACCAAAAGTTTCTTGATCGCCGAAGCGATACCGGTCTGCTTCCAAAGACGCTCGAAGATCATCACCGGTCCGATGGTCCGCGCCTTGGCCGCCACATCGCTCTGGCCCGAGAGGATCAACAACGCCTTTTCGGAAAATCGCGACAGCGAACGGATCAGGGTTTCAACCCGACCCTTTTCTTGCAATTGGTCCATCCGCCCGATGGTGGCCAGAACCCGCTGTTTGACTTTACCGGCTTCCTTGCGGTTTTCTACGATCTGAAGGTATTGGTACTTGCCGGACTTTTTGACGCGAGCGAACATGGGCAGCCTCGGATTTGTTAAAGACACTCCCATGTAAGCATAATAATAGCTTGTTTACAATAGTTTTGCCTTGATTTCTTGGCACTACCTTTTGGCCTGAAATTTCAGGCCGCTTCATGTGATTTCAGTTACTTATGAAAAAATATCAACCAAAATAACAGGGCAAGTGTTCAAAATAAGCCAGAGCTACGGGGCAAGGAGGACGGCAAATATAAAGGGCCGTTAGCGTCAAACACGATAAATGAGCACCGGATTAGAC
>JBATHN010001049.1:0-2714 GCA_049666885.1 Desulfobacterales bacterium | reverse complement strand
TGCATTTTCAAACCATTCAGTCGGAAATTCTTTTCTACAGTCCGTCATATACTTTCCGCCAAACACCCCAAGTTCAAGCATTTTTTTGGGTGTTAGTTCGGGTGAAAATTTGGAATGAAAATTTTTGACGGACGGCTCTGTTAAAACATAGGAATAGTCAGTCTGCATTAGATCATTTACTTTAATTCGACGATCTTGCATATCAAACCCTCAAATGCATAACGTATTTCTCAGTGGCGAGGGAACCGAGTCAACTGAAGAAAATGGTTATGTGCTGTTTAGTTATACTTCTGGCATTGTGGACATGACTATTGAAATTCGTTTGAGCCTGGATGGTCACTTTCAGCAACTGTCGTTCTTACTCCCTTTCAACTTCAATTTGTCGATTTCCATTCTGCTCCATATATTTAGGATTGCGTGGTTCCACCAAGTGCTTTAAGTCAATCCAGAATTTGGTCCTTTGTTTCGATTCAGGTGGCTGTTGAATCGGCAGTTCTAGGAAGGGAACATTCATATTCAAGCCATGAAATTTTTCAGATAGGATCTCTGCCATAATACCCATAAGTACCGGCTCTTTTGGATCAGGGTTATCAACCTGCATGGGTGATTCTGTGTTGTATCTATTCACCTTGTGTTTACCCCAGTGAATACCACAGGTAGGGCTGTTGTGTAGACCTACGTAGGCCACCAAACGATAGCCATTTTTTAAGAATTCCTCAACCATAAGAAATGGAGTCTGCAGAAGATCTTTACAATGATTACGGAAAAATATATTATCGTATTGCTGTCTTCCTTGGGGATTGCGTTTTAATCCCATTGCTGTTGTTTCAGGGCATGGATATTGGACTATACCTACCCGTAATCTCATCAAATAATCCACTAATTCATGTGACAAAGGAAAATTCTGTCCAAGCACATGAACACGGCAGTAAGGATTAATTAAACACTGTGCAACTAAAATGATTTTCTTATCTTTTTTACTCATAATTATCTTTCTTTAGCACATTCCAAAAATATAAGTGTTTAATGAATTCTATACAAACTAATTTATTCGAATAATTACGTCCTGATCGTCCAAAACAGCTTTACGAATCTGTTCTTCTTTCGATTTTAAAAAATTCAAAATCGAAGTGCTGTTAGAATCGTCCCAACGTTTCTGACCGATTTTTAAAAATATTCTGGATGTCCCTGTATCAATAACAAAGTCGTATGATTCTGTTATTGAGTTTTCGCGATAATCAATATGATATTCATTATAGGCATTGTTAAGGAGGTTCAGAACAGTTTCTTTTTTTGTTTCAGCCATATCTTTTCACCCTTATGTAAATTTCGGCTATTTACAATGAATGTAACAGGTTCTTTCTATGTATCATACAAAGTTAATTAATTGAAATATTATCGTATCGGACTGCCGTCAATTCGAGTGATTGACAATTCAAACTTGTCTATCGTGTATATAGAAATAATTGTACCATTCAACCTTAATGAAAACCACAATGTCGCAATAGTTAGAGATCGAAATTTATGAGTTTTAGTGTAGGCCCATAGCTCAGCCTACCTTTCCTCTTCAAAAAAGCCTTTGTTGCGTCGCAATTCCAACTCCAATCCATTTCGCCTGATTTGGGATCAACGCCTATTTCGTATAATCCCTATAAACCTTCAACGCCAAGATAATCGTTGGCACCAAGTGATAAAACAGATCGAAGATGTCAATTGGCTTGGTGAGTGTCCCATTCTTTAACATTATGAATTTTTCTATTACATGGGGCATAGGTCTAAAGGGTGCCAAAAGCATAAATACCGCTAAGACGATCAGAATTGAGTATGGTATTTTATCAAGGAAAGCCAATGTGATCTCCATTGCTGATCCTGCCTGTACCTGATTCTATCATCAAAGCGATTACCGCATGTCTATACTCCGCATACTACAAATTAGATGACCCGACTATGAAAAGTATCAATACTACTGCAGAGCCAACGTTAGCCGTCGATAGCTGGGTTCATTGAGTAGGTCCCCATGTGCGATGTACTCGCCAGAATGTGACCCTCCATTGCCTCCAACGCGTCTTGACCGGTGAACTCACCTTGGAGGCCCAGCGTTTCGACATCGAGTGCAAAAACCTCGAAGTGGTAGTGATGCACGATGCTGTCATTCCACGGCGGGCAGGGACCGTCATAGCCGCCGTAGGTGCCCTCCATTTCCGGGTCTCCCGCGAACCATCCCGTGTAATCGTTCTTGCCGGTCACGCCGTATTGGGTTCGACCTACTGACTTGCCTCGTGGGGTGATGCCCTGACTGCCTGCACCCTCGTCCAGACCGGAAACGTCGGTAGAAATATCCACAAGTACCCAATGAAAGAAGTTCACGCGGGGCAGATCAGCGGGAACCACCTTGCCTTGTTGGTTTACGTCCTCACCTGACGAAGGGACGTCTGGGTCGTGACAGATGATCGCAAAGGATCTCGTGCCCGCGGGTGCATTAGACCACCGAATGGCAGGGCTTACGTTGTCACTTGGAGCAAATGGGTTGTCGGTTCCCGGCTGACCAAAAGCGAATCGGGCTGGAATAGCAGTACCGTGGGACCATGAGTCAATGTGGACGGAAAATTTTTTCTCCATTGTCTCTTCTCCTTTGATCTGGGTTTGTATCAAATATGAAACAAAATTCCACAGGCTCGGGAAAGGCCTCGGCAACCCTTCTCCTTAAGCCATGT
>JBATHN010001048.1:0-2194 GCA_049666885.1 Desulfobacterales bacterium | reverse complement strand
CCGTTGCGGCCCAAGAGGCAGACGATTTCCCCTTGGTTCACGGCCAGGCTCACTCCTTGCAGGACATGGCTGTCACCGTAGTAGGCGTGGATGTCCTCAACCCTCAACATCGTCCGAGCCTCCCAGGTAGGCTTCTCTGACCTTCTCGTCGTGTCGGATGTCATCCGGACTCCCTTCGGCCAGCAGCCGACCCTGGTACAACACGAAAATACGAGACGCGATCGAGAAGACCACCCGCATGTCGTGTTCGGTCAGAAAAAAGGTGGTACCCAATGATTCGGCCAGCTCCTTGATCAGCCGGATCATCCGGTCGGTTTCTTCCGGATTCATGCCGGCCGTGGGCTCGTCCAGCATGACCAGCTTCGGGTTCCGGGCCAGGACGATGGCGATTTCAACCAGCCGCTTATCGCCGTAAGGCAGCTCGCGGGCCTTGCGATAGGCCTGATCCAGCAGGCCGATTTTGTCCAGAACCGCTTCGGCCCTCCCGAACAGCGCCTTTTCCCGGCGCAGAGAACCGAAAAAGGCGTATCCCTTTTTGTGTTGGAGTACCAGGGGCACGAGCACGTTTTCGATGACTGCCATGTCCGGGAAGATGTTCGTGATCTGAAAAGAGCGCAGCAGGCCGAGCGGTACCAGCTTGTGGGCGGGAAGACCGGTCGTCTCCCGACCATCGAAGAAGATCCGTCCCTTGCTGGGCCGGAATTTGCCCGACACGGCATTGTAGAAGGTGGTTTTGCCGGCGCCGTTGGGTCCGATGAGAGCGGTCAACTCACCCGGTTGCACCTCCAGAGAGATATCGTCGATCACCTGATACCGGCCGTAAGCATGGCCGAGCCGGTCGACTTTTAGAATGCTCATGGCCTTTTCCCCCGACCGGTTCTGAAACGGTGGACCACCGTGCCCAGGATTCCCCTGGGAAAGAAGATGACCACCAGTATCAGGATGGTCCCCAGAACGATCATCCAGTTCTCGGTAAAGTGGGTGGTCAGCTGCTCCAACCCGAAAAAGATGGCGGCACCGAAGGCCGGACCGAAGAAAATGCCCGAGCCGCCCAGGATGGTCATGAGCACCGGTCGGGCCGAAAAACTCCAGTTGAGGAAATCCGGGGTGGCCATGGTGTTGAAAAGGGCAAACAGACCACCGGCCAAACCCGCGAGGCCGCCGGCGACTGCAAAAGCTGCCAGGCGGACCCGCTGAACATCGGCTCCGGCAAAAGAGAGCCGCTCCTTGTTTTCCCGCATGGCCGTGAGCATGAGGCCGAAAGGTGAGTGCACCACCCGCCAGAGGACGAAGACTCCGGCTGAGCAGACCACCAGCACCGTGAAATACATGGTGGCAGGCTCGAAGAGCGACAGTTCCAGGCCGAAAAGACGCAGCGGCGGAACCGCCAGCAGCGGGAGGCCGTCGCTGCCGCCGGTCAGCTCGATCCAGTTGTGGGCCACCGTATAGAGCATCATCCCGAAGCCGAGGGTGATCATGGCAAAATAAATTTCATCCCGCCGGACACACAGGTATCCGATTACCAATGCCGCGACGGCAGCGGAGAATGTACCGACCGCAAGGGCGAGGAAGAGCGATTCCCCACCGTGTGTCAACATCAGGCCGGCGCCGTAAGCCCCTACCCCGAAAAAGCCGGCCTGTCCGAAGGAGAGCAGACCGGTATAGCCGAGAAGGAGATTGAAGCTCATGGCGAAGAAGCCCATGATGAGGATCTCGGTCAAAATCAGGGTCCAGTAGACCGGCAACACGAATGGGCATATGGCCAAGACGACGGCCACCGGCAGACCCTGGATCAGGAATTTTAGGCGCCCGGCAGTTTTCATGGAGTGCACATCAGGCCTCCCGCCCGAAGAGTCCGCGCGGCCGGAACAACAGCACCGCCGCCAACAGGATGTAGGGGACCGCCATTTGAACCCGGCCCAGGAATACCGTCCCGAAGGATTCAAACAACCCGAGGAGCAGCGCCCCCACGAAGGCACCGGGAAAACTGCCCATGCCGCCGCTGACCACTACGATGAAGCTTTCGATGATGATCCGCTCCCCCATTGACGGTGCCAGGCTCTGGTGGGGGGCAGCCAGTGCACCGCCCAAGGCCGAAAGCCAGGTCCCGAAGGCGAAGACGGCGGTAAACAAAAAAGGGACCCGTATGCCGACCCCTTCGGCCATCTCCCGGATGGATGCCGCGGCCCGGATG
>JBATHN010001047.1:0-1797 GCA_049666885.1 Desulfobacterales bacterium | reverse complement strand
CAGGAGCGCCGGTTCGGGCCGCCGCTCTCGACGATAGCCGGTTTTTCTTCAGCGGCGACGGGCGGATCGACCTTTTGAGCGAAAAAAACGGGCACTCGTTTGCCGGCCCTTATCGCCATGGAACACAACGCTACGATGAAAAGGCCCTTCAGACCATTTGCCGCGTCTTCGATGCACCCTACGATCCGGAGCTGTCAAACCTGTCCCTGAGGCTGCTCGAATTTCTCGACTTTCTGCAGGACAGCCTTCACCGGGAGGCGAAGATAACGATCACTTCCGGATACCGCAGTCCGGAATACAACACCAGGGTGCGCAACCGGGGCGGCCTGGCGGCCAAGGCCAGCCTCCACCAATATGGCATGGCCGCCGACATCAAAATGGAAGGGGTTCCGGCGAGACGCGTTTGGAATATGGTCAAGACGCTCGGTTTCGGAGGCGCCGGGTACTATCACGGGGACACGGTCCACATCGACGTGGGGCCGGCGCGATCCTGGGATGAAACAACCTCGGGTGTCGGAACCGGTATCTCGGACGACAACAAGCTGATCGGCCTCGTGACCGACTACGACCTCTATCGGCCGGCGGGGATGGTGACCCTGCGTTTCATCCGCATGACGGCCTTTCCGATCGGTGTGGCATCCAAGTTTGCCCTCGACCGCAGGGCCGGGCCGGACGGCGTAAAGAAAACGATCAAATTCACACCATCTTTAAGGATAGCGGCGGGTCCTACCTGCCCGGAGTTTGAAGATATCGACCAGATGGCGCATATCCGCTGGCGGTTGCCGGCCGATCTGCCGCCGGGTCGATACGCGGTGCGCGCACGGTTCTGCGGCATCGAATGGAAGGGCATGCCCACGGAAATCGCAACTCCAGAGTTCGTGATCGTCCGGCCGTGAGTCGGAACCCGCTGCCTGAAAAATTGTAAGCGTTCACAGGGCACCGCATCTGCTTTGTTTTCGGGCACTTGAAGTACAAAAGTACGTCTGCGCACCCGACGCCTTGCATCTGCGGCACCCTGTAAACGCTGACAATTAGGTGGTTTGAAGCGCATCGGACTTTGCAACCCTGTGAACGGTTAGGAAAAATCCTCATAACCAGCTGCGAGAACATTCACGCCTTTGTCCGAAACGACCGGTCCGAGCGGAAAGCGCTGCTTTACCATCCGCTTTATCAGCACGAGACCGACCATCCGCTACCGATGTGCGGTTTCGGGCGAGGTCCTATCCAACTGTTATAAAAATGAAAGATATGTGCTTGACAATGGACCAACAGGATGGCCACTATAACAAAAATTTGAACCGGCCATCACGCGTCCATTTCCAGGGTGAAGCCAACTTGTGCCATCTGATTATCTGCGAAAGGACAGCAGCTAAAGAACGGGAGGTACGTCATGCGACGAAGCATTTTACAAGGGTTTGTTTGTGCCGTTTTCTGCAGTGTTCTGGCGGTTTCCTGCGCCGGTACCAGGATATCGAAGACCTGGGTGGATGAGGCCCGGCGGGGAAAACCGGTATCGGATGTCCTGGTGATCGTCATAGCGGACAAGGCCAAGAACCGGGAAGCCTTCGAGCACAAGTTCGTTCAGCAGTTTAAAGCGGCCGGGGTCGAGGCCGTCTCGAGCGCGGATGTCATCCCCATGCCGCGCGACCTCAAGCTGGAGAAGGACGTCATTCTGCAGGCCGTTGACAAATACGGGAATGACGCCGTGATCATATCGCATTTGGCCGGTCTGGATAAAAAAGAAGTCTTTACCCGCACCGGTCCGATATACGGCGGCTACTACAACTACTACGGTTA
>JBATHN010001046.1:0-3440 GCA_049666885.1 Desulfobacterales bacterium | reverse complement strand
GGCTTACACAAGACCGCAATATCTATCGCCGATATATGGCCGATGCCAAAAATTGCAGCAAATGTTCGCTGAAAAGCAAGTGCATCCATCGCAAAAATGCCAAACGTCGAACACTGGATGTTCCTATTGGTGCGGATGAGAACAATTTTTCCAAAGCCATGCTAGAAAAAGTTGACAGTGATAGAGGCCGCAGAATATATCCGCAACGCATGGCGATTGTGGAGCCAGTCTTTGCCAATATCAGAGTTCAAAAGCGAATGGATCGCTTCACGCTCAGAGGTAAAATTAAAGTTAACATTCAATGGTTGCTATTTTGCATGGTGCACAATATAGAGAAAATTATGAACTTTGCTGAAGTTTAAAAAGGTTCTACGGGGAAACTCTATGGCCCAAAGACGATATGAAGATTGAAAGGATGATTTGATAAACACTTTTATCAAAGCCTAAATTGATCGAAATAGCAGTTTCTGAAAAAGTTAAAATTTGATCAACGAAAGGAGCCCTCAAAAAGGGCTTTTTCGACAATCTCGCCATATATCCCCACAGAGGGAACTTCGATTAGAATTCAAATAGCCAAACCTTATCGGAATTTGATGAAGAAGGCCTTGCCATGGGCGACTTGGGCCTCCAAATTGTCAAAAAACGGAAAGTGAACTGCCACTGATGGCTCGGTTATGATCTACAATTGTGCTCGCACGCGCAGCCCTGAAAAGAGGAAAGGGAAGATGTGATCAGCGGGTTTGAATTTTTTCCCGACTTGTGCCATAAAAAAATACGCGGCTCACATTGGACAGAGGAGAAGGACACGATGCCAGCCCGTCAAATCGATCTCAATTCGGATGTCGGCGAAAGTTTCGGAAATTACAAACTCGGGCTCGATGAAGAACTCATTCCGTTGATCAGTTCCGCCAATATCGCCTGTGGGTTTCATGCCGGTGACCCGACGGTGCTGCGCCGCACCGTTGTCCTGGCCCGCGACCACGGGGTGGCGGTGGGGGCTCATCCGGGACTTCCGGACTTGATGGGCTTCGGCCGCCGGACCATGGAGGTGTCTCCGGAAGAAATAAGGGATTACGTCACCTACCAAGTCGGCGCCATTCAGGCTTTCGCAGTTGCGGAAGGGGTGAGGCTTCAGCACGTCAAACCGCATGGTGCGCTTTACAACATGGCGGTCCGAAATCCGGCCATCTGGGAAACCGTTGCGGCCGCGCTGGCCGATCTGGATAAGGACCTGGTTCTGTTCGTCCTCGGCGGAGCCGACCGGGATGAACTGCAGGCCATGGGCGCGCGCCACGGGATCCGGATCGCCTTCGAGTTTTTCGCCGATCGGGCCTATAACCCGGACGGCAGCTTGGTGTCGCGAAAAACACCCGGTGCGGTCATCAAGGATCACGACCTGGCGGCACAGAGAGTCCGCAAAATGGCGACCGACGGCACGGTGACGTGTGTCGACGGTACCGACATCGCGCTTCAGGCCGATACGATCTGCGTCCACGGCGACAATCCGGCGGCACTGCAGCTGGTCAGGAAGATAAGGGAGACCCTGGCTGCGGCCGGGGTCGACATCCGCCCGCCGCAAACGTTCCTTTAATCGCGGAAATACATACTCACCGCAAAGACGCAAAGAACGCTGAGTTTATTTTTCTATATGTTTTCCGCTGAGACGCCGGAAAACATAAAAAACTATCGCCCTTGGCGTATAACATCGATTAAACCATTTGCAGTGCAGTTATTTCCCGATAACTCAACTGATAAATCTGTAGCTCGGCACTTTTGTCCGAAGCGCAAGATGCTTTTTACTTTTCGGCGTCTCAGCGAAAAGCAAAAACCCCAAATTTCTTTGCGTACTCTGTGCCTCGAGCGAGTGAATGCGAGCGGGCGGTGAACTTATGCTTAAATGTTCAATGACCTTGTTGGTAAATTAGGCCTGGGGAAAAACGACGGGTTTTTTAAATGGAATATAAGCAACCGAAATTTCGGGTCATGGGGGACCGTTCCCTGCTCGTGGAGCTGGGGGATGACATCAGCCGCGAGGTGAACCGGCGCGTGCGGATGCTCTATTACAGTCTGATCGACCGCAAACTCGGTGGCGTCGTCGAGCTGATACCCAGTTACGCCACATTGCTGATTGTTTTCGATCCCCTAAAAATTTCGCTGGCCGCCCTCAAGGCCGGTACCCTCCGGTTGATGGAAACCGCCGATTCGTCTCGGATACCCGAACCGAGGACCGTCAGGATTCCGGTTGTCTACGGCGGCGAATTCGGACCGGACCTGCCTTGGTTGGCCGAAATCCATCACATGACACCGGATGAGGTGATCCGGCATCATACGGCAACCACCTACCACGTCTACATGATCGGTTTTACTCCCGGTTATCCGTATATGGGGGAGGTGCCGGTCGAAATAGCCACGCCGCGCCGTGATACACCCCGGACCCGCGTCCCGCAGGGCTCGGTGGGGATCGCCCAACGGCAGACCGGCATCTACCCCGTCGCAAGCCCGGGGGGCTGGCAGATCATTGGGCGCACGCCGGTCAGGCTGTTCGATCCCGCGGCATGGCCGCCGACACCGCTCGAAATTGGCGATACCGTCAATTTTTATCCCATCGATATGGAGGCCTACGAAAATTGGCAACTGTAGCGGTCATGGAGGTCAAGGCTGCCGGCCCGTTGACAACCATCCAGGATCGGGGCAGATTCGGTTTCGGTCGCTACGGCGTTGCGCCAAGCGGCGCCATCGATAGCGTGGCCATGCGAATCGCCAATCTTCTGGTCGACAACCCGGAGGAAGAGGGCGTTCTGGAAATCACCCTGCCCGGGTTTACCGCCACCGTTCTGGCCGATACCGTCATAGCCGTCACTGGCGCCGACCTGGGGTGGCACTGCAATGACCGGCCGCTAAGGATGTGGCAATCACACCGCCTTCATAAAGGTGACACGATCGCCTTCAGGGAGTTGAACGCCGGTTGCCGGGCGTATCTATCTGTCGGCGGCGGGTGGGAAGTGCCGGAAATCATGGGCAGTAAATCGACCAATCTCTCTTCCGGATTCGGCGGTCTGGGCGGCCGGCCGCTGCAAAAGGGGGATGTCCTGTGGACGGCATCGCCGCAGCTTTTCCTGGGGGCCGGTGGACGCAAGTTCGATCTGAATGCCGTACCGGCCTATCACGGCTGTTGGGAACTTCGGGTTGTCTTAGGGCCCCAGGATGACCATTTCGATGAAGCGGCGCAGGATCTTTTTTTAAATACGGATTATCGGGTGTCGGCCCATACCGACCGCACCGGCATCCGGCTCATAGGGGCGCAAATCTCGGCCAAAGAGGGGATGGCTGAATCGATTCTGTCCGAAGGGGTGGTGCCGGGGACCGTTCAGATCCCCGGCGACGGACAGCCGATCATTCTTCTGGGAGAAACGGTAAGCGGTGGGTATCGCAAGATCGCC
>JBATHN010001045.1:0-2940 GCA_049666885.1 Desulfobacterales bacterium | reverse complement strand
AAAGTTCGTGGGTGAACCGTTCGAAGAAACCGTCGATCCGGACCTGGTACAGATCAAGGTGCTCGGCCCCGGATGCCCCAACTGCGAACGCCTGGAGCAGGACCTCATGGCCCTGATGGCGGAATTGCGGATCAAAGCCGATCTGGAGCATGTGCGCGACCCGGTGGAGATCGGCACCTTCGGCGTGATGTCCATGCCGGCCCTGGTGATCAACGGCAAGGTAAAGGCCGCCGGCAGCGTACCGTCAAAGGGAACCATCAAGCAGTGGCTGTTGGAAGCTCAAGGCTCGTAAAAAGAACTGACCCAACTGACTTAACTGACCTAACTGATTCAACCGACAGAAAGGACAATCATCATGGAGATCAAAGTGCTGGGCCCAGGGTGCCCCAAGTGTCAACAAACCGAAAAGATCGTCAAGGAAGCCGTGGCCGAGACCGGCGTCGATGCCGTCATCGGCCATGTGACCGACGCTATGGATATCGCCGGTTACGGCGTGTTCGGCACACCGGCCGTGGTTGTCGACGGCGAGGTCAAAAGTGTCGGCAAGATTCCCAAGAAAGAGGAAGTTAAAACCTGGCTTGTCGGGTAAAACCGACGGTGAACAGGTATCCCTCCAGCAGACCCAGCTTTTTACAGCGTGCGGTGAGAATCAGGCTGACCCATAGGGCAGCAGAAGACGGATGGGCGAACATATTTAAAAGGGAGGTGTAAGTATGGTAGTCAATCAGGAAATGGCCGAAATTTATCCGCCCACTCCCGAAGATCTGTCAGAATTTTTACCCGAAACCGACTGCGGCAAATGCGGTTATGAAGGCTGCCTGGCCTTTGCCGAGGCGGTTCTGACCGCACAGAAGGGCGCACGATCTTGCCCGGACATAGACGAAGAGCTTGCGCGGCTGGTTGACCGAATCGTCGGGTTAAAAAAGGAGCCGATTCCCTACAACATCATGATGGAACAAGCTCCTTGCGAATTGATCGAGATCAATGGACCGGATGAAAACTCGCCTCTGCTGGTTACCTGCAATTTCCACGAAACGGTAGCCATCATGAAATACATGCTGGAACAAACCGGTTCCAGGGCCTTTCTGCTGCCCACCTACACGCACGGTTATTCGGTGGACAACGCGGTGCACGAGCGTATGTTCAAAGCCCTTGAAGTCTGGAAGGCCATACAAGACAACACCCTATCTGAGAAAATGGCCAAGGACCGGCTGATCATGCCCGGTCTGGCCGAATCGGAAAAGAATGCCGTCCGGCAGCTGACCCGGTGGGAAATTTTGGTGGGACCGGTATCCGGGTTCCTGACCCCACTTTTCCTGTGGGAAAACGGACTCTGGCTTTAAATGCGGCGTTAAAAACGAAACATTAATATCTGGAGGAATAAAAAAAATGCCCAATGATACATGCTGTGCAGCAGATCAACAAATCATGCTTTTGGCCTGTTCGGGCGGCTCCAACGTGGGGCAACTGTCCAACCTGGCGGTCGTGGAACTGACCCAGGAGGGCTTCGGCAAGATGTTCTGCCTGGCAGGGATCGGCGCGCAGCTTTCCGGATTTGTGCAGTCGGCCAAGGATGTTTCCACTGTGGTTGCCATCGACGGCTGCCAGGTGGGTTGCGCCAAGGCGATTCTCGAGCAGGCTGAAGTACCCGTGAAACATTATTTTGTCCTCACTGATGAAGGCATCGAAAAGAACAAGAACTTCAAACTCGAACGCGCCGACATCGACTGGGTCAAAGCGGCCGTGAAGCGGGTGGTGGGCGAAAAAACCGCGGCCGCCTGAGGCCGTCAACAGGCGGTTATGCCCTCTAAAAATAAGAGAGATTGGAATGGAACAAGTAATTAGAAGTCTTACATTGGAGTTTTTTGGTAAAGGAAAGCACAAAATATCCCCTGACAAATTTTTTGAAACAAAAAATGGGTTTTTGTTGGATGTTCGATCAAAAGAAGAATCCGATTCTATTTCAATAAAAATGAAATTCCATCGCAATATAGAATGCAAAAACATACCGACCAATGAAATTCCCGATAGAATTCATGAAATACCACAAGATAAATTTATAGGTGTATTTTGCCCGGCGAATGTCAGGTCTGCTATTGTTTATGCCTATCTGTTATCAAAAGGATTATCTGATGTTCGCATAATTGAGGGCGGTTATTCCGCTTTGACAGATGCACTGAAGCCAGGTAAAGTTCTTAAAATTATTCAAAGTAATAAGTGAGACAATTCATAGATGGCAAGTTTAATTGTTGTTGGCTTACTTATTTTAATAGTTGCTATCGCCATGACCATGGTCGGCAAAGGTGGTGGCAATTTCTATGTTGTAATTCTGGCAATAGCCAATATTCCTATGCACGAGGCAGCTACAACTGGTCAGTTTATTCTTTTTGCAGCCTCTGTTGCGGCGATGATAATCTTTCAAAAGAACAAATCTGTATCATGGGCTTTAGTAATTTTGATTGGAACGTTTACTGCTCTGCCGGCGTTGGGTGGCGGTTATTTTTCTTATCTATTCAGTGGTTTCTCTTTAAAATTGGTATTCGCTGTTATGCTGTTTATTGCAGGAATAGTAATGCTTATTCCTGTTTCAGAGAATCAAAATATTACAGTAAATAAGCACTTTGGAATTATAAATATTAAATCTGGCGGTGAAATATATAGTATTAACTTGTGGATTGCATTGCCGGTCACTGCTTTAACGGGTTTTGGCTCCGGGATGGTGGGTGTATCAGGAGGGTCTTTTTTGGTTCCGCTGATGGTATTGGCCTGCGGTGTTCCGATGTATACAGCAGTTGGAACGGCATCCACATTAATAGCGGCAACTGCTTTTATGGGTTTTACAGGGCATGCTATTCAAGGAGATTTCAACCCCTCATGGGCTATTCCATTGGCCATTATTACAGTGGTTGGAGGAATACTTGGAGGGAAACTGTCATTAAA
>JBATHN010001044.1:0-2559 GCA_049666885.1 Desulfobacterales bacterium | reverse complement strand
CATCCGGGCTCCGGCGCATCATTTTCATGCACCGTGGTGGCCCGAAGGGTCATAAGCGTTTAATTGGGAACCTTTAGTCCCGCGCGGTCGGGAAACCGTTCAAACTAGGCGAGAGTTACGCCTTTCTAAAGGCAAAGACGGTTTTGACTCCGTTCGTTAAATCAGCTATGATGCGGCAAGATACATGAATCAAAGGAAAATCTGACCTTGCCGCCTTTGAGTAGCGCCAGCAAAATCACCTCACACCCGCTTTTGAGCACCGTATTGACCGGCCTTTCCATCGCGCAACTAGTGGCAATGGCCCAGGTTTATTTTTCCAATCTTCACCTATTCGGAGAGGTTTCCGCCCTACACCAAGCGGGCTACCTCGAAATCCCCACCCTTCAATCCCTGCAGAGGCTGGGAACCCTCGGACCGACGGTGTTCGGCGGACTGTTCTTCACCCTGAGCACCGGCGCAGAGCTCACCTTGGCCACAATTGTCGCTGTCTGGATCTGGCACAACCTGTCGCAGCGCAATCGGCCCATATTGATCCTGCTTCTTATCATCTGGGTGGCCGGCCTGCTGATGGTCAATTTAAACGGCTTTAATCTCTACGGTTCGCTTTACTTTGCGCTGATCCCGACAGGCGTGTCCCTGGTTTATCTCCACTGCCAGCTGCCGGAATACGACCGGAAAGGATTATTAAGACAACTGCTGCCCCTCTACCCGCTGGTATGCCTGGCCATCATCTGGGGTATCCAGGCCGACAACCGCATCTTCATCAATATCAGAGATTTCCTCCTGCTCTCCAACCCGGTCGGCAAATCAGTCAATGATTTTTACTACCGCTATACTCTTTATCCGGCCGAGGCGTTCAAATCGCTGGAACAGAAGCTGCAGCGCCCGATCAGGCTGACCGATATCCGGCCGGCAGCGCTCGGCCGTAGGGTGGCGTCCCAAATGCGGTACCGTGATTATCTGGTAGTGGGTAACGGCGAGCCGGTCGAATTGCAGATTAAACAGGCGGGGGATCACTTGGACTGGTTGAATAACGGCAGGCGGATCCTGGCCATTACGCCCGAATCGTTCTTCTCGAACCCGAACGCCGTAATTGCGCAGTACAGCCGCCAAACGGACCGGTCGGCCTTCTTGCGCACCTTCACCTTTTTCGGCATCCTGTTGGCGTTCCCGATCCTTCTTTACTGCGGCGTTTTTGGTATCCTGCGGCTGCTGGCGGGTCTTTTTCTGCAGCCTTCCCGCGCCACCCTTCTCTCCAGCGTACTTTGCTTTCTGATCGGGGTCGTGCTCCTTGTTCCGGTATACCAGGGCGGCCGGCGGCCGGTGAATGCCGAGAATCCGGCGGCGGCCCTGGACGCTGCCGACTGGCGCGATCGGGTAGCGGCCCTGAAACTGATTGAACAGCGGCAATTGGAAATCACCGCTTATCCGTCCTATGAAAAATCGATGACCAGTCGGCATCTGGCCGAGAGATACTGGCTGGCCCAGGCGCTGGGATTTAGCAAAGAAGATCGCACGATTGACGATCTATTCACGCTCCTGAGCGACCCTCAGCCCAATGTCGTTTGCCAGGCCCTGTATGCCCTTGGCAAACGCGGTGGAGACAGAAAGTCCGACATCATCGAAGCGATCCTCGCAAAAATCCGCTCAACCGACAGTTGGTACGTTCAGAGATACGCATACCTTGCATTGAGGTCACTCGGATGGCGGCAGCCCGCATCGAATTAAAAACCCTTCTGCTCACCCTCCTGGGTATGACAACGGTGGAGTTTATGTCTGCTGGGGTCATGCTGCTGGGCGCCTCGAATCCGCTGATGGTCACCGGCGGGGTCCGATCTCTGGAGCTGCTGCTGATGATGGCGATCCTTGTCTATTCCGACCGGGGCCTGGCGGCTGTCGGCCTGTCGACAGCCACGGCCGCAAGAGGACTTTCGAAAGGACTTATCTGGGCGGCCGGTTTCGGCTCTGTTGTTGCTGGGGTCGGCTTGGGCGTTTCCCTCTGGGGAATAAACCCCTTGCAATTGATCCGCATACCCCTGCCCTCCGATCCGTCCGAAACCCTGCAATTGTTTCTTGTCGGCGGCCTTGTCGGGCCGGTGACCGAAGAGCTTTTCTTTCGGGGCATCCTCTACGGTTATTTTAGGCGCTGGGGAATTTTTCCGGCCCTTTTTTTGAGTACGCTTTTTTTCGTTCTCCTGCACCCGGTCAAGGCACTTGCCGTCACGCAAACCGTGGGCGGTGTTCTCTTTGCCGCGGCCTACGAAATCGAGGACAACCTCCTGGTTCCGATAACGATCCACGTTCTCGGTAACCTGGCGATTTTTTCACTCGCTTTTTTTGTTTGAATTATTGGTTTTAGAGATTAAATTATCCTTGAACCGCTTAACCTGGTTTATAATTTGGAGAGATACCACCATG
Source organism: Desulfobacterales bacterium (assembly GCA_049666885.1). Taxonomy (GTDB): domain Bacteria; phylum Desulfobacterota; class Desulfobacteria; order Desulfobacterales; family SG8-13; genus JARFQH01. The sequence continues at coordinate 141 of JBATHN010001044.1, read as the reverse complement.
AAAAACGTTTTGGGTACGATGATCTTGGTTGCGGCAACGTCGGTTATTATCGGCGCCTGCTCCTTGGCCTCGATGGCCACCGAAGAGGTCCCCCTGATGACCACGGATGAACTGAGATCCAGGCTCGACAAACCGGACACC
>JBATHN010001043.1:0-3152 GCA_049666885.1 Desulfobacterales bacterium | reverse complement strand
CCGAACGACTGCGTAAACGCATTCATATTTCCGATGGTGAATAGGCATCAGAAACACGTGTGAACGCTGATGTTTGGTTTTTTAGGTGCTTTCGGTTTTTACCGCCTGCCGCCATTAACAAACAGGCCGTTACGTGATTTACGCGCCACCAATGCAGCAGATCTTTTGCTGAAAGGGGGAGAAATGGTGAACCGAACGGCATTATTGGCCAGCTTGGTGCTGGCGATGACCGTTTTATTTGTACCCGCTGTCCAGTCGCAGGACCGTTTCACCGACAACGGCGACGGAACGGTCACCGATCACGAGCTGAACCTGATGTGGTCCAAGACGGACAACGACGGTGATGTCGATTGGAAGCAGGCCGAGCGCTGGGTTCTATACACTTTTCCCGATACCCTGGTGAAAAAGTACCCAAACTGGCGTCTGCCGACGCTGGAGGAACTGAAGACCCTCTACGTCAGGGATCCGGCCTACGAGGGCTACGAAACCGTCTGCGGCCAGAACGTCAAGATCGTTCCTCAGATACGTATCAGCTGCGGCTGGGTATGGACATCGGACGTGGAGTCGATAACGGCGGCGGTGTTCAACTTCCAGCGTGGGATTCATTACACCGATCGCATGGTCCACAAGCGGGCCTACCGCGTCCTGCCGGTAAGAGAGCTGAAGTAGTCTTTTCGCTTACTCGGCCTCGCTGTCGAATTTATATCCGATGCCGTAAACCGTATGGATGACTTCCCGGCCGGGAAGCTTTTCAGCGATCTTTTTGCGGATATTTTTTATATGAGTGTCGATGGTGCGGTCATAGCCCTCAAACTGGTAACCCTGCACTTTGTCCAGCAGTTCACTGCGTGAAAAAACACGGCCGGGGTGGGTCATCATTATTTTAAGCAGTCCGAACTCACTCGGCGTCAGGTTCAACGCCTCGTTGTCCACGCTGACCCGGCGGGTCGTCTCGTCAAGGGAAATGGGTCCGACGGCCAGGCGGGTCGTTTCCGGTTCACTGTACGCTCTTCTCAAAACGGCCTTAACCCGTGCAACCACCTCTCTCGGACTGAACGGCTTGCAGATATAATCGTCGGCTCCCATTTCCAGGCCGATGATGCGGTCGACCTCTTCCACCCGAGCGGTGATCATCAGAATAGGAATCTTCGAAAATTTTCTGATTTCACGGCAAACCTCTGTTCCGTCCATTCCCGGCAACATGATATCGAGTAGAACCAGTGCGGGTGGATCCTGCTTGACACGCGACACCACCCGGTCGCCTCTATCCAGCCAGGATACCGTGTAGCCGGCTTCGCTCAGGTAATCCCGCAGCAAATCGGCCAGCTTGCGTTCATCTTCGACGATCAGGATATGCTCGTGCGCCATGAGCGGCCACCCCTGCGGTTATGAAAGGTGTAAAGGGTTAATAAATGTTATATCCGAGTTCGTTACAGGTCATCCCGCTAGACCGGTGGAAATGAGCGGCAGCTCGATTCGAATCTGCAAACCGCCTGACGATGCATTGGCGGCCTGAATCGTTCCACCATGGGCTTCCACGATCTGTTTGCAGATTGCCAGACCCAAACCGCTGCCGCCCAGTTTGCGGCTCCTGGATGTGTCGACGCGATATAGCCGGTCAAACAAACGACGGATCGCTTCGGGCGGCACTCCGGGTGCCGTATCCTCGAAACAGATTGTCAGCCGGCTGCCGCTGCGGAGGGCATTGATCTTCAAAACGCCCGGTGAATCTGTGTAGCGCAGCGTGTTTTCCAGCAAGTTAGTAAAAAGCTGGGCCAATCGATCAGCGTCGCCTTTCAACGTGACCGGGCTGGCGGTTTTCAAGTCGAGTTGCACATCGATTTTCCGGCTTGCCAATCGGCTGCGGTAATGAGTGACCATCTGCTGCAGGATGTCAAACGGCGCGATGTCGTCTTTTCTGGTCAGCAGATTTTTCGTGTCGGCCAGGGAGAGCAAGTGCAGATCTTCCACCAGTTTGCTGAGGCGACCCACCTCTGATTGCAACGACGCCAGGTTTTCTTCGGTCGGATTTCTAACCCCATCCTGCAGGGCTTCGATTTCTCCCTTTAGGATCGCGAGCGGGGTCCGCAATTCGTGGGAAATATCGGCAATCCACTGACGCCGCATATGCTCGTAATTTTTAAGGGTGTCGGCCATCCGGTTGAAATCCGCAGCCAGCTGACCCAGCTCGTCCTTCGTGCGGACGTCGATTTTCGCACCGAATTCGAACGCCGTCAGGGCCCGTGTCCCGGCGGTGAGTTGACGGATGGGGGCCAGCAGGTGCTTCGACAGCAAAAACGACACAATGGCGGCCAGCAGCAGAATCCCGCCGCCGATGGTATAAAATATCAGGGATTGGGCTTTGATAAATGACACCACCAGAGGGTTGGACAGGCTTTCCCGCTTGTAGAGTCCCAGCCACCCAACAGTCCGGCCGTTGACGGTTATTTCCCTCAGCGAGTAACCGTCCGGTGCGCCCCTGAGCGGCCGCCCGGCGATATGCTGCTTCTGGGCGTCGAAGAGGGACAACCCGCGCGGAAGGCGGCGAAGAGGTGCGGCGGATTTTTCAGGCGGTAACCCGGAATCTTCAGCTCCAGGAGGGTTTCCTTGATGGACGGCATGCGGGCCGGGGACCGGCGGCCCGGCCGGCTCATCGGTTTCGGGTGACGGCCGGCGGTCGAATTCTTTCCACGGCCTGACAGACCGCAGGATGTCACGCCAGAGGTCGGGTCGGTCTTTCAATTGCTGCCACCCCTGGTCTCGTTGATATTCGGCGGATAATGCATCCACGAGCGCATCGAGCCGGTCGAGGGCCGTTTGGTTGACGTAGTCCGCAAAATTACGCGACACAAAATAGCGCATGCTGCCGATCATGAGGACGACAACCATAAAAGAGGTCAGCAGAAACGCCAAGAAAATTTTATAGACCAGTTTAAGTTGCACTATTTTCCTCACAATTCATTCAATCTCTACAATCTTCACACGTTTACTTCATATTTCCTCCACAATTGGTCCCTATCATATGTCCAACGAGGCTGAATCAGCCCGTTACAACCAACAACAATTTAATGCGAAAGGAAATCTGCCATGAAAAAGACCTCAACGATCTCCATGATCATTCTTCTTGTTTTTGCGCTCGCGCTTTCAGGCAC
>JBATHN010001042.1:0-2610 GCA_049666885.1 Desulfobacterales bacterium | reverse complement strand
AATTTGTCCGCAATTAAATATTTTCACAGAGAAACCCGTGAAGTAAGCGACTGAAAATAGATATCGTCAGCAGAATAATTTTCAACAACCTAATCAATTCGAATCTTTTATTTCTTAAGCACTTCATTCGCAACAATTACCTCTTTTTACCTAACGGTCCTCACTGAAGGAGATGCCGCCATTGTCTATCCCTTCACCATCATCTGACGATTTTAGAATCAACTGGTTTACGCTTACTTTCCCGACAAATTTCGAAAAAGAATATCAAGAAGTCTACTTTCAAACCTCCTTGAGGCAACTTCGTATTACTTTTCTCTTGGGTATATGTTTCTATAGTCTGTTCGGATTATTAGATGCCTGGATTGTCCCCGAGGCCAAACATCAACTCTGGACCATCCGCTATGCCGTTTTCGTTCCCTATGCGATCGGCATTTATATCTTCTCCTTTTCGCGTCACTTTAAAAAGTACATGCAAGTGTCCATTTCCTTTGGCGTACTGCTTGCAGGACTCGGTATCACCGCCATGATATTGATTGCTCCTTACCCGGCTAGCCACTCGTATTATGCCGGCCTACTCCTAGTGTTCATTTACGGGTATAATTTATTAAGGCTTCGGTTCTGGTGGGCAACGATGACCGGATGGTTGATCGTTATTTCTTATGAAATAGCGGCTGTCTGGCTAAGCTCAACTCCCTTACCGATTCTCGTCAACAATAACTTCTTTTTTCTATCGGCCAATATCCTGTGCATGTTTGTGGCCTACTCAATCGAGTATTACTTGCGACGGGATTTCATGCAAACGCGTCTTCTTGAGGTTGAAAAGAAGAAGGTGACTCAAGCCAATATTGAGTTGGAGAACAGAGTCCGTGATCGTACCGCTCAATTGGAAAAAACCAATGAAAATCTGAAGCGAGAAATTACGGAGCGCAGGCGGGCGGAAAGAGAACGCCGCTATCTTGAGATGCAACTGCGAAAAAGCCAAAAAATGGAAGCCATCGGCACTCTGGCCGGAGGTGTGGCCCACGATCTCAATAATATTCTCTCCGGTCTTGTCAGTTACCCGGAGCTGCTGCTGCTCGATCTCCCTAAGGACAGCCCTCTAAGAGGTCCGATTCAAACCATTAAAAAGTCAGGCGAAAAGGCGGGGGCCGTTGTCCAAGACTTGTTAACTCTAGCCAGAAGAGGTGTATCTGTTACCGAAGTTGTTAACCTGAACCGGTTGATCGGCCAGTATTTGGACAGCCCCGAACACCAAAAAATATTAGAATACCATCCAAAGGTGAAGGTGGAAAGTCACCTTGAAACAAATCTTATGAATATCATAGGATCACCGTTTCATCTTTCGAAAACAATCATGAATTTGGTCGCCAACGCAGCGGAAGCAATGCCCGGTGGTGGGAATATAATTGTAACGACCAGCAACCAATATGTTGATCAATCAAAGAAAGTTTTCGATACCATAGAGGAAGGCGACTATGTGACCCTGACAGTTACGGACACCGGTGTCGGAATAACTGCGGATGATATCGAGCGAATTTTCGAGCCGTTTTATACAAAAAAGGCCATGGGGCGCAGCGGAACCGGCTTGGGTATGGCTGTCGTGTGGGGTACGGTCAAAGATCACAGTGGTTATATTGATGTCAAAAGCAAACTTGGTGAAGGGTCAACCTTTACTCTTTATTTTCCATTAACTCGAAAAGAACTTGCTGCGGAAATACCTGACCTGCCAATTGAAAATTTTAAAGGGCGGGGTGAGTCCATATTGATAGTGGATGATATCAAGGAACAGCGAGAAATAGCGACTAGGATGCTTGTTAAATTGGGTTATACTGTAAATTCAGTATCGAGTGGCGAGCAAGCCGTAAAATACGTAAAAAAGAATTCAGCAAATCTTCTGGTATTGGATATGATCATGAATCCCGGAATCGACGGCTTGGATACCTATAGAAAAATCCTTGAATTAAACCCGAGACAAAAGGCAATTTTAGCCAGCGGTTACTCGAAATCCGAAAGAGTCAGAGAAGCTATAAAAATAGGCGCTGGGGCCTATGTGAAGAAACCGTATTCAATCGAAAAAATCGGATTGGCAGTACGCGCTGAATTAGACAGAGAGGACAAGATAGATACCCAGATCGCACTCTTGACTCACTGCGAAGATGCTTGTGTTGAAAAACAGTAGAATGACAGTAGGTGAAATTTAATTTTTCTCCCGAATTGTTGTTTTCTACGAATATTATAGATGCCTTAAACACCCTATCGAACTCGCTGATATCCCGTAAACATACCTGACAAAACTCATGTTAAGCCTATCACCCTTTGTAGTTTTCTTGCATTTTTGAATCCCATATCTGATGACCTTTTGAATCTTGATTGAATTATCAACTTGTTTACCGAGAGGTGATTTTTTTGCGTTCAGTCAGCTGTATCGTGACCGTCGACCTCCTAATTTGAGAAAGCATCGGGGATAGACAAGCAACACTCAATGCATTTATCGGCCGGGTGGCCCCGGGCTGTTACCAACTCGGGGCTCCCACAGATCCGGACATGCGCGACTCACGCATCCGGCTCCTCAAGTCATGGTTTCGCAACGCGACGTCAACACTGATGGAT
>JBATHN010001041.1:0-2129 GCA_049666885.1 Desulfobacterales bacterium | reverse complement strand
CCGCTTGGAAGCCACGACCTTCAAGCTGCATCCGAACTCATTATTTGAAGACGGCACTCGTCCGGGCTTAGAGTCCGTTGGCGGCGAGTTTCAGCCGTCTTTCGCAATCGTACATCCGGGCGGAGGTGCCGACCTTATTCGGTTGTGTCCGTTGAGCCCGTTAAGCCTGTTGAGCCGGTTATTTTAGGCTATGGATGTGACCCAAATTTCATTTTCGTACTATAAACACAGAGATGTCAACGACATAATGCCGACGATCTCTGTAAAAACAAGAACCCTATAGACGATGCAAAGATTCAGCGCGGACCGCAGGCCGTCATACCGGTTCGTTTCATAAGCAAGGAGAAAAGGGATGCAGACGATTCTCCAGAGGATTTACGGAAAGCAAAAGTTCGCGGCTGCCGCCGAGCGGGTCACCGCCCTTCTGGATGCTTTTTCGATGCAGCAACCGGTCGGGCAGGGCGGCTCCCTCTCCGAGGCGGATGCCATCCTCGTCACATACGCTGACACGCTCACGCGAGAGGGGGAACGGCCGCTCCGCACCCTGCATCGATTTGCGACTGATCATTTCAAGGGCGTAATCTCCGGGATTCACATCCTGCCGTTTTTTCCCTCTTCGTCGGATGACGGGTTTTCCGTCACCGATTTTTTTACCGTCAGGTCCGACCTGGGGAGCTGGGAGGACATCCGGGCCATCGGCGGGGATTTCAAGCTGATGGTCGATCTCGTCGCCAACCATGTTTCCGCCCAAAGCCGCTGGTTTCAGAACTACCTCGAAGGTGAGAAAGGATTCGAGCATCTGGCCATCGAAGTCGATCCGGCGGCCGATCTCTCCGGGGTGACCCGGCCCCGCTCCCTGCCGCTGTTGACCGCATTTGAGAAGCATTCCGGGCAGCGGGTGCATCTGTGGACAACCTTCAGCGCGGATCAGATCGACCTCAATTACGGGAGCCTCGACGTTCTCGAAAACATGGTGAAAGCCCTGCTCTTTTATGTGTCGCAGGGGGCGCGGATCATCCGGCTCGATGCCGTCGCATATCTGTGGAAGCAGATCGGAACCCCCTGCATCCACCTGCCCCACGCGCACGATCTGGTCCGGCTGTTTCGCAGGATTCTGGATCTCGTCGCGCCCGGCGTGGTCCTGATTACCGAAACCAACGTGCCCCATGAGGAAAACATCCGTTATTTCGGCGACGGTCACGACGAAGCCCAAATGGTCTATAATTTCACCCTGCCGCCGTTGCTCCTGTATTCCCTGGCCAAGGGCAACGCCCGCGTGCTCTCCGAATGGTCGCAGATCCTGGCGACCCCCTCGGCGGATACGGTCCTTTTCAACTTCACCGCTTCGCACGACGGCATCGGGGTACGACCGCTCGAGGGCATTTTGACGGCAACCGACATATCATGGCTGGCTGATACCGTTCGGCGGAACGGCGGCAAGGTTTCCTTGAAAAACAACCCGGACGGCTCGCAAAGTCCGTACGAGCTCAATATCACCTATGTGGACGCGCTGAGAAACCCCGCTCAGCCCGACGATCCGCTTCTCGTCCCGCGCTTTCTGGCGTCCCAGGCGGTGGCGCTGGTCTTGCCCGGTGTTCCGGCTGTTTACATCCACAGCCTCTTGGGATCGCGCAACTGGACCGAAGGGGTACGGCAAACAGGACGGGCGCGAACGATCAACCGGGAGAAACTCACAACCGACGCGCTGGACACGCAGCTGGCCGATCCGCGAGATCTTCGGACGCGGATTTTCTTCCCCTATCTCGACCTGGTGCGCTTTCGAACACGGCAGCCCGCCTTCCATCCGGCGGCCGGGGCGCAGGTTCTCTCCCTCGACGACCGGGTTTTTGCCGTGAAGCGCTTCTGCCGGGAGCAGACCCTTATCGCCGTGACCAACTTTTCCACCGACGCCCTGATGGTGGCTTTGCCTGAGACGAGAGGCAATGGCGTTGTCACGGATCTTATAAGCCGCAGTCGGTTTCCTGCCGATACGGTTCCGCTTTCTCCTTACGGAATTCGTTGGCTGGACCTTTAAGGGCCGCGATTGTCCACTTAAATACAATCAGTGTCCGTCCAGAAATGGTAGATTTGTAACCGTTCACAGGGTTGCAAAGTCCGATGCGCTTCAA
>JBATHN010001040.1:0-2410 GCA_049666885.1 Desulfobacterales bacterium | reverse complement strand
TCTTCGGTGTTGGCGGCACCGGGATAGTCTTTTATCAGCGTCACGGACTTGGCGTAGTAAGGATATTTTTCCACGATCTTATCCACATTCGGGATTTCGATGAACTTTACCTTGCGCGTTCCGGCTGTGGCTTCCTTGTAATATCCGCTGGGATGCCCGACGGTGTAAAAGCCGGCGTCCAGTCTGCCGTCCTGAATCATACCCGGCGCTTCCGCGGCCTTCAAACTCTCCGCATTAAAATCTTTCTCGTAGTCCAGGCCGTTGGCTTCCAGGGCATCGATGGCATTTTGGCGATAGCCGGAGCCGACATTGCCGATATTGACCCGTTTTCCCTTGAGATCCTGAATGGTGTTGATGTTCGCATCTGCAGCGGCGATCAGATCGACGTTTTCGGCGTGAATCGAAAAAACAGCCCGCAGATCCTTCTGGGGTCCAGTTTTTTCCCACTCTTCCAGGCCCTTGACGGCCTGGTACTGGCGATCGGACTGGGCCACACCGAACTCGAGGTCCCCGGCCATGATGGCATTGATGTTGAAAACCGAACCCCCGGTGGACTCGACTGTGGCCCGGATACCGTATTGATCGCGCTTGGCGTTGACCATTTTAGCGATGGCGCCGCCGGTGGGATAATAAACACCGGTGATGCCGCCGGTGCCGATGGTCACGAAGATGGTTTTGGCCTGAACGTCCGCCGGCGCGACTCCCATAAACACCGCAAAGCCAAACAGGACTGCCAAACTCAACATAATTGCCTTTTTCATACTACCTCCTTTTTTATACAGTTAGTGCAAAACGGGGAAACCGTATCGTTACTTTTTTTTCAACGGTTCCGCTGTCTGCCGGTAAACGAATCGGATCTCCAGCTTCACTGAATTTTGTTAAACGATTAAAATTAATGAACGCAAAATGGTTACTGAACGATCCTGCATTATCTATTAACTCTTTAATTCCATAGCAGAACCGAAGGAGCAACACAACAGTTTTGTAACGTTATTTTTGGGGCTGAAAGATACCGTTTCTGGATGGACTCTGGTCAATTCGACAGGTGATATTTCCGGGAAAGGGTTGTATAATGCAAGGCCTCCTCCAGACGCCCGCGTTTTAGGCATCCGTTGGCATAAACGGCACATTTTTTCCGCAGGGCAATGACCGCCGCATTGCGTTGGGGCAGGGTCAATCGGCCCGATTCGATCAACTTCACCAGTGAACGGATGCGGTACCTGTCCAGTGAAGACTGCCGAGACAGCTGGTCTTCGTGCCCGCCGCGTTTGATCGTGAGCGGTTTGTCAATCAAATGCACCGGAAACCGGCAGCCAACCCTCAACCAAAGGTCGTAATCCTCGCAGGCCGGCAGGTTTTCGTCAAACAGGCCGACCTTCTCGAATAGCTCCCGCCGAACCATGACCGCCGAAGGACTTACCAGGCACAGCTCAAGCGAGCGCTCGAAAATCATGCCGGAAGGTTTGTGGTGCCGTTTACCGGGATTGACCCGCAGGCCGTTGCGTATCCAGATTTCTTCAGTCTGGCAGATCAGCGCCGCCGGATTCTTTCTAAAAAAGTCGACCTGGAAGCTGAGTTTCCCGGGCAGCCAGATGTCGTCGGAGTCGAGCAGCGCGATCAGCGGCCCCGAGGAATCGCCGATGCCGCTATTGCGGGCGGCACTGACCCCCTGGTTGGCCTGGCGGATCACCCGCAGCCTGTCCCCATAGCTATCCAGAATCTTCGGCGTCCGGTCAGTCGATCCGTCATCCACGACAATCAGCTCGAAATCGGTATAGGTCTGTCCGAGCACCGAATCGATCGCATCCCGCACGATCCACCCGCGGTTGTAAGTCGGAATGATGACGGATACGGTATAAGAAACCATAGGTCATGGGTGATGGGTAATAGGTTGTGGGTGATAGATCAAAGATAAGAACGTGTTTATGAAAAAGAGGGCATGGGTAATAGATTGTAGGTAATAGCTCAAGTATAAGGCGTTTTTATAAAAAAAGATTGTTACCCTCGACCTATTTGTCCTGATCTATATTTAAATTGACAGGATTGAAAAGCGAACCATTACATTTTTTGACAATATAATATCAAAACTTTTCAGATTTCTCTCAGATTTTGGATAAGTTGGAGACATCAGCATTCGTAAAATAACAAGCAGGGTCACATATTTGACCCTGCTTATGTTAATCAAAAATATATCCCACTATTTTCTGCCTCCGACAACCGTCAGTTCATACGTGACATCCAATCCAAAAAAGAGTTCATCTGTGATTGGATCTCTGAAGCTGCCAGTAAACCTGATCGTGTGATCACCTCTGGATAAAGGCGGGAGCATGATCCAAAAGCCATCAGAGACCGATCGCGCATCGTCGCAGTCTTCTGCGCTGCAATCCACACCAAGAATATTGTCTGAAGG
>JBATHN010001039.1:0-1877 GCA_049666885.1 Desulfobacterales bacterium | reverse complement strand
GCGGATTGGGGATTCGACCAGGACGTGGCGATGGCACCGTGTCCCTTCGGGAAACCGGTAACCTCAGCCTTGATGAAATCGAGCGGAGCCAGGGCCGCCTCTTGATCGACGAGGTCATCCTCCTTGCCATAACAGATCAAATATGGCAGGCGCTTCTCTTGCAGGCGCTTGAACGTCAATTTGCGCCCGAAAAGGGTAAAAGGCAACGTGCCGTCTTTTCCTATCGGAATGGTATAGGAGTCGAAGCTCATCTTGGTGATGTCTTCGGGCAGGTCATTGCGATCGTAAATCAACCAGTGATTGATGGCGGCAGCAGTTTTGCTGATTTTAAAATCCATGTCGCCGTTGCGGCCGAACATCATCAGGTCGCGGTAAAAGGTGTGCACGGGTGCTTCTTTTTCCATGCTTTTGAGCTTGTAGACCCAACTCATGACTTTGCCGTCAACGACCCGGTTGCCATTGGGTAAATCCTTGACGGCATATCCCAGGTCCCTGAACCTGGGCGGCAGGTGTTGCATGTATTCGATCAAGGCCTTGCTGCGGGTGCCGTCTATCGGGGCGACACAAGTTATCACGGCATCGACCACGCCGTCCAGTTCACCGCTCAGGATGCCGGACACCGCGATAAACCCTCCCTGGCAAAACCCATTAAGTGTGACCGAAGTTCCGTGAATGGCCTTTATCCGTTCGCAGAAGAATCGGGTGTCAAGGATGTCATCTTCGCCGGTAAGGGTTTGAACCGCCGGAGTCGTGTCGATGTCTTTAATGACACGGATATAAGTCGGAATTCCCTGGTTGGCGTAAGCGTGGGCATAACTTTTGTTTTCGCCTGGTAAAAAGGCCAAAATGTTGGCCCCCAGGACATAGGGCGGAATAATCAAAATCGGTTTGCCATTCGACCTCACCGCGGTGCCGTTGCGTGGTAGGACCTGGTACACGGTGAAGCGTTCGGTTTCGGCGATTTTGTGGTAGCCGCCGTCCTCGAAATGAAAGCCGTATTCGGATTCGATGGCGCGAATCGCTCGGGGATAGGTGTAGACGACTTTTTCCAGCAGGGCGGCCTCTTTGGCCATAAACGAGGAGAAATCTTCACATTTCCCTTTTTCGATGCTGTTGAGCAACGCATTAAAGGCGCGCGTAGCCGTTGCCGTATGATAGTCGTTCATACCCGTCAGGCTGCTGATCATGCCTTTTTCGGCTACCTGAAGATTGAATTTAAATAATTCGAGGTAGTCTTTGAGGGATTCGATGGGATGGTGGCGGACGAGTTTGTCGCTTTCAGTCGTTTGGAAGGCGTTGAGGGCGGTCCAGTAGGGCAGCATGAATTCGTTGGTGTAACGGTACACACCGATCCAATAAGACTGGCAGGCCGTCAGAACGTCGCCCGCGAGCTTCAGGAAAGCGGGATCGATGTCATCGGATAACGTGTTGCTTTGTTTCTCACCGTCGGTTTTCATATGTCCTGTCTCGCACGCCACCACCTCGATGTGGCCATTATTTGGATTTCGATTTTTGGGCAGCGTCGAAAAATTCCGCCACCTTCTTGTAATTGTCGTCAGCGGTTTTTTTGAAATCCTGGCACCCTTTGTTATAGGCATCGACCCATTCCTGAATGAGTTTTTTGCCTTCTTCGGGAAGCCAGGTGGCCTGTGTCAAGAACGTGTTTACCATTTTTTCATTCTGTTCGCCGATTGTCAACATGGCTTTGAAACTGTTGTCAAAGGCCGTTTTGTTGAAGTCGAGCATTTGTTTCAGCATTTGATTGGGTTCGAACATACTTGCCTCCTTTTCTGAAATCAACTGTTTTTCGCCGCGTCACTTCGTTTTTGATATTGGGGACGCCTGGGGTTTCTTCAGCGTGGGAACCGCCTCAAAAA
>JBATHN010001038.1:0-8324 GCA_049666885.1 Desulfobacterales bacterium | reverse complement strand
TCATCGGCATAATTTTTTAATTATTTCATAATAATTATCTTCTCAGTTATTGATTAACTCCTGGAACTGTCAACCTTTGTGAGTCTCCCCAGCTAAGCTGGGGGTTTATCGATGATTACTATCCTTCCAGAACCTTGCGCAGTTCTTCTTCCTTGTCTTTTGTTAACGAGGTTTGAATAAGTTTCCCTTTGAAGCCTTTGAGACCTTCCAGGACCTTGTCCGGGGTAGCCTTGCGCACGAGAACGAAGAGCGCCGATGTCCCGGGAGTCAGCGATTCACCCAAATCCTTCATGAATTTATCGCTGATGCCCAAATCCGAGAACTTTCCGCTCAGAGCGCCGGCCCCGGCGCCCACGGCGGCACCCAGAAGCGGGTTGAGAAAAATCATCCCGATGAGCATGCCCCAGAAACTGCCGCCCACCGCTCCGGTGGCCGTCAGGTTGACAGCCTGGTGCAGCTTGGCCTTGCCTTTTTCGTCTTTGGTGACCACCACCACATCTTCCATTTCGATCAAATATTCTTTCTGCATCTTGGCCAGGGTTGCGCGCATTTCAAACGCGGTGTGTTCATTGTCGAATGCAATAACGACGAGATTACTCATGGTGATATCCTCCTTTTTATTTTTACTCGGTCTCAGCGTGCATTTATCCGCTACTTTCTAGTGGCAACCCAGGTGCCTTTCGGAGAATAGGGCGCATTCAGGGAGAAAGTGCCGCTCACCTTGTTTTCGTCCGCTGATAAATCGCCGGAAACGGTGCTGCCGCCGAAGACATCTTCACCGAATACCGTTCCTTCGAGATGGTTGCCGGTCATTTTCCCTTTTAGGGTGAGAAAGACGTCTGTCTCCATTCCCTGGAAGGCGCCCTCAAACGTGCCGCTGCCGTCCGGCAGCCGGTAAAGGTCCATCTGGCAGGATCCGGAAAGCAAAGCACTACTAAACGTGCCCTCATAGCGGCCGATTTTCTGAGCACCTTGAGGCAGGGATGGTCCGGCACAGCCGTATATTGCCAAGACAAACAGTAATCCTAACGAGATGATTTGTTTTAGAGTTTTCATAATGCCTCATATCTATTTTATGCAAATTCAAGGAATTTCCGCTAAAGACGTAACAAGTCAGCGGAAGTGCATGATGGCGTATTCGTGACCGCCGCACAACTGATTCCACCGACTTGTTCACATCCGGTTTCGTCATAGTGGCATGATTGACGCCTAATTTGAGGAAAAGAGCCATTTATGGGTGGCAACTACACTAGCCCTGACAATGGTTGCTTACTCCTCACCACTGCCCCCGCTCTCATTTAACCCGCCGATGTGGGTGAGTTTGATCGGAAGGCCAAGGGTTTCTTTCATTGTCTCCATCAACTCGAAACCGACAGCTGCGGGGGCCAGTGGAAGAACGTAAATATGATCATAAGTCCCTTTGAGACTCAACGGTATGGTATCGATGGTGTGAAGAATGCCGCCGATCAGCGGAATGTGTCTCATAATGCTGTCTATGGTTTTCTGCGGCGCCACCAGCAAAAGATAATCAAGGTGCTCATTGAGCAAATCGATTTCACCGGTACCCGTAATCGTCATTTCGTTGCCGTTTAAAATAAACTTTTCATGCAGAATCTTGCCCCCTTGCAGTCTGGCTTGAACTTGAAAAAGCTTAAAGCCAAAGCCCTTTTCCATCATCTGCTTTGCGGGTACCTGGTCCGTCAGAATCTGGGTGATATTGAAAAATTTTAAGACATTCATCAGGACAATATCGCGATAGATATGACCGTCAGTAACTTTTAGTTCAAAACGTCCTGATGACGTTTTGAGTAGATCATGTGCCTTGCCGCGACCTTGGAAGCTTCCTTCCAAAGAGTACTTCCCATCGGCTTTAAAGTTTTTGTTCGCCAAACAATTCAGGGTGGAATTCATATCCCTGTTCTTTGCACCGGGATTAAGGTCGAACTGCAGGATTTGCGGCGAAACCTTCACGGTTCCCGGAGTCGAAATGCCGCATATCCGCGTGTCCATCAGGGTAATGACGGCAAGGTCGTTTTTCAGGCTGATATCCGCGTGCAGCGGCTGAAAAGTGAGTTTTTTGATCTTTAGTTGTTCGGTTTTGAAACGAATGTTTCCCTGCACCGGCAAAGAGGGGGACTTGGCGACTGGCTTTTGTTCCTGATGATCGTCTTTGCCTTTGAGGGTTTGCATCAGCTGATCGGCATCAACAGTGTCGGCGTCTATGTCCAAATCAAGCCACAGGTGTTTGGGGGCTCGGGGCTCGACGCTTCCCGACATGTTGAGCCGCAGGTCGCTCCATGACAGATCCGTAGATTTGATCAAAATCGTATGCCGGTCACCATTAACGGCAAGGCGTTTTATCTTCAGGGGTGATTCCGATTTCAGCGGCACAAGCATATCATGCCCGTTCAACTCGCCGTCTAAACTCAAATTGTAAAGGTGCTCAAAATCGATGTGGACCCGCATATTGCCGTCGATCCATCCACTGAGATGGGCTTTTTCCTGAAATAATCGATCGAGAGTGGATTTATGCAGACTGCCGTTAAAAGAAACATCGAGCTCTCGGTTCTGGTATGTGATACCCAAGGTTGCCCGGGAGACTCGATCATCTATGACCAGCTTTTTGACGACCACTTCATCTGAAGCCAGGCGCATATGAGTAAAAACCTTTGGACCGTCCTGAATGGCCAGTGATGCGGATAGCGTTCTTTTGCCGTTATCGGCATAGTTGAGATGCGATGTTGCAAAAGTGAGCGGTCGGAGTTTTAGCCAGGGCGGCGCGCGCAAAACCTGTGAGAACCACCGGGTGGTTTGCGGTCCCATGTGGCCGTCAAAGGTCAAGCTGATATCTTTATCAATTCCGTCTATATACTGCCTGTGTGTGCCGGACACGTTCAAGGCGCCATCCAGCATACTCAATTGACCACCGAAGTACCTGAATGTCTGCTGGTCGACATTAAATTTCGCGGAGGCTATATTCAAAGGCCCCGGACGCCCGGGTAAATTCTGCAGCACCAGGTCTTCGATGTCACCGACTATGTTAAAACGCCACTTGCGAAAATCCTTTAGCGGACCTCTTAAATTGACCGCCGATAATCTGATGATGCTTTTGCCGCCGCCATAATATTTCGTGAAATCCCGCTTCTTTTCATACGATGACATCCAGGCCAGGATTTCCGTCACAAAAATGCGGGATCTTCCGGAAGTGATCTCCAGACGGCTATTTTTCGCCAAGTCAAGGCCGCCGGAGAGCCCGGCAAAAGACGACTTTCCGATCGTACCGCTGAGCTGCCCCCATCCGATCCGGTTCTCACCATAGGTAAAATGACCGTCGGTGATGGCTATTGGATAGGGAATTTCCTGATAATGGGCGTAAAGCTGAAGGTCGGATGCTGATATGCTTACCTTGATTTCATTCGTGTCCCCGCCCAGCGCCAGCTTCCCGTTGGCGCTCCCCTTCAAATCTTGGATCAGGTCGAGTTGCTTCCGGACGTCTTTATCATCGATCAGGCGGTTGAGAATCGCCGGAAGATCCGCCATATCGGCTTTGATATCGGCTTCAACCTCAAGCGGCATCACGTCTTCCGCCAGACCCAGTTTTAGGTGACCGTTTTGGGCCAATGTGTTTCCCAGTTTCGCCTGAAGCTTTTCTGCCGCCAGTATTCCCTGCGAGATGACGACATCTCCCCCGGCATCCATGACTTCCAACTGCACGCCAGGAATAATGACATCCCCTTGTTGTAGCTGCGCCCGGATGACAAGATTATCCAAATCACCCAGGTCGCCCGGGGCATTTGCCTGACTGGTTACCCCAATTAACGGGACGGTGCCCCCTTTTACGATGTCGAAAATATTTTGGATGACATCATTTGTTCCCGCAGCAGCAAGGGCCACCTCACGCATGGCCGCTACGTCGATGTCACGGCCCTCCAACTGCAGGCGCAGTTGCGGATCTTCTCCCGATAAAAGGAGATTGCCGGATAAACGCATCCGGGGGGCATCCAGCACCAGTTCCGCCAGAGAAAGGGAGACCGAGTTCTTATCGAAATCAAGGCTGCCTTTAAGCCCCCGGGTTTTAATATCCGCCGTCCGGCCTGCCTGCACCAGCGTTACGTGCGGCAGGGTAAAATCAAAATTCACCGCCATCTTATCGGCGGTGTCCAAGGTAAAATCAGCGCTCACATCAGTGTCTGCCCCCTGCATCTTCAGCGTGGCATCCGGCCAAAAAGCGTTATAAGCAATGCCGGGCCGCAGGTTTTTTACCAGAATGCGGGCGCTGCCTTTAATTTGCCGGATGTTTGTCCAGCCGGAGATAGAAACGCTGTTCAAAATATCCGAATTGCCGGTAATCCGGAATGCGACTCTATCGGATACATTTTGTAGGTCGGCCTCAAAATCATGCATTTCAAAAGCAGTTGTATTGTCATGGACCAGCTTGAGGCGACCCTTGGTGACATGCCCGTTGAAAGCCGGGATTTTGAAAACCGGCAGCTCGGCAAAGGCAGCCGAAACGCTGCGTATCAAATCACCGACAGCTTCCGGACTGGCCGGCGCACTGTTTCCAGCCGTCGATTTGGGCAGCATGATCTTCAGATCCGGCTGCTGGATCCGTACATTGTTCAAATTGATTTTTCCGGTTAACAGCGGCAGGATTTCAAGGTAGACTTCGATCACTTTCACCGAGGCTGATATTCGCTGCGGAAGACTTAATGTTGCATCGGCAAGCAAAACGTACGGCGACGGGAAAAACGATAGATCGATGCGCTTGAAGTCGAATTCCCCTTCAATCAGCTTCGACACTTCGCGGCCTACTTTGTCCACCACTGCATCGCGATCGATAAATCGGGGAACAATTAGAATGGCAGCGAACAGTAAAATAAAACCGGCACCTAAACAGACCAGCAGTCTGGCGGCTATCTTTCGACTTCTTCTTTTCTTCATTATGATTATTTCAGAGTTGTGAAGATTCTGCTGGAAACGATCAGTTTAGGGAAAGATTGAGGCGCTCGAACGGCAAGACCCGAAAACGCAGGAATATATGCATATTCCATTTTTTCGCAACGCAGTCGAACGGGATGCATCGGCGTTTAAAATTGCCAGGTTATTTTTGAGTGAGCCCTTGCTGCTATCCGGAATATCGGGTTCCAATAATCTCTTTGACATAGCTTAAAGGATACCACTGAAAGTCACACTTTGAAAAGGGGGATTATCAATCGGTGACAATAAATCACCCCTGACTTTTTGTTTTCAAGTTAGCGAAATTGAATTGTAACTGAAAAAAACTCCAGAAAACGGTGTTGTTTAACAACGAAACATGTCTACTGCACTCGTTTTTTCGATCGGTTGCGGCCATGCGGCTCAATCGTTACCGCTGACTTGAATACGCTGCACCTGACCTTCGGAAAACGTGACATAGTAGACGAAGTCGTCCGGTCGGCGATCGTACACCCAAAGCCGCCCGTTTTCTTCGGTGGTGGTCGGGGGGCCGCACTTCTGCTGGAATGCAAACTGCTGATCTCCGATTTCGGCGATGACATCGCCGCAGTTCATGTTCGATACATCATCAAGAGCGTAAGCTGCAGTCGCACCGCCTATCAGCACCATCGATACGATCAGCATGAGCAAAACGAAGGCACGATTTTGCATGAGCCCCCTCCTAATTTTTATGTTATTGGCTTCCGCCCTGGTCTTCCATTATTCGGACGGTGTTGCCGTTTTCGTCAAATTCAACCGTGTAAACCGGTAGAGAAGGACCGAAATTATAGCGCCAGAATTTCCCCTCCTTCTTGTCGGGTTCGCCGCATTTGTCCTGAACGGTTTGGAAGAAATCTCCGATTGCAACCACGCCATTATCGCACATGATTGAATCGGTTTCACCTGCCGCGACAACCGTCAAACCACCCAGTCCCAGTGTCAGTAGAAACAGTGCCAATACGATGCTGAGGTTTCTCTTTTTCATTGTCATTTCTCCACGGTTATTGCAAAGCCGGAAGAGCAGCCGCATCTTGATGGCTTCGAACTCTTTTTTCCGAGCCTTTGCAGAGAGGTACGGCCACCCTTAGGGTTCACGAAAAATTAAATCACAATTTTGGGCGTTGAGGCGCCCGCCTGGCAAGGCGCGAAAACACAGGAATATCTGGATATTTCGAGTTTTCGCAACGCGGCCAGACGGGATGCATCGGCGTCCATGATGTGACGTTATTTTTGAGTGAGCCTTTCGTCCCGCTTGTCGAAGGTTTTAGCCTATTTGGCGAACCGGGAGACTGTCTTGCGAAGTTCCGCCGATCCGGGATTGCTGACCGACTCCGTCACCAGAATGTCGACCGGTGACGCCGGCTTGCCATAATACGTCGCATTCCATTCGTCCCGCGTTGCGACGACAGAGCCATCCAGGGCAAGACCCGCAAAGGCGCCCTTAGAACGCGAAAATGAGAAAATGTCAGCCATTACATTCGACTTGGCCCCGGCCCCCACCGGCCCGACTGAGATCGATGTATCGCCGCCGAGTTTTGCAGAGGTGGTGAGCATCGCGTCCACAGCCTTTTGGGTCCTCAGCATCATGATCACCTCCGCCGCCTCGCCGCCGATCTGCAGCCCGAAGCTCACCGAACCGATGGTGTAGAAAGCCGGCTGACTCCACTGCCCTTTTTTCGCGTCATTGACAATCAACACGCCGCTGCCGCCGGAGCCGCCGAAGATAAAGCCGGCTTTGAGCAGACTCGGAACGATCAAAATGCCCTTGGCCTCCTTGAGGTGTTCCTTCAGATAACTCATGTTTGAATCGGACATGAAGCTCTCAAAAGTTATACGCGCCTTATCCACGAGCAGCTGTTCCTCGGAGGCCGCAGCCGTTAGAGGCGGTGAGAGCATGACACTAAAAAACGTGCCGACGACAACGGCACAAATGACGGTTAAATAGTGACGACGGTATTTCTTCATTTCAAACCTCCTTTAAGGTTGACCAACTTTGTCTGTCGATTTGGCGGCCTTCTCTTTGCCAGTTTCAAATTCGTAATAGACCAAGCCGCTAATTTTCTACCCTTATTCCCTGTATGATTAATTAGGTCGTAAAGTTACAGCAGACGTAACGCCTGTCAAGTGACTGCCCCCCATAGTTGCATAAACAACATGGGATATGAACGTCGTTTACGGTAAAATCTGAATGACGCTGTCCCCGCCGCACGTTTGCTGGGTTTGACCTTCAAACGGGCCGTTGGGCCGATTCTGGTGATCGTAGAGTATCATCGCGGTGTTGCTGATAACCTGCTGCTGTTGGTTTTTCGGGATCACACCGCTCCAGATTTCCACCTGCTGGTCGCCGAAGCTGTCCACGGAAAAAACACGGACATACACATCCTGATCCGGTGCCTGAAGATAACAGCTGTATTGATCGGCGATGGCAATATCCACAACCGGCCCAGCGAAGCCGAGTAAGAAGATGGTCAACATCAATCGATTAATAAACGATCGCATGGCGTTGCTCCATTTTTCAATCAAAATTCGGAAAGTCGTCATCACTGACTAATTCCAAACCTTCACGATCTAATGTTGCCGTCCAGAGTCCTTGTACCTGTTTTGCCGTCAATTTATTTTCATACTCCAAATGCCGGAGACGTTGAAAAGCGGCTTCATCACCGATGTAAACGCATTTGCAGGCAGCAACATCGACATATAGATAGGTTTCCTTGCCCTGCCGGACATGCCGCAACATTTTGCGCTGCGGCAGACGGTTCAACTTTTCAAGTTTTGCGGCGGTATCTGCGACCTTGAAGGTGAAATCGGCGGAGACGAGCAGTTTTTCCTCATCGAAGGCTTTATCCTTCGACCCCATCATGGCACAGCCCAACAGGAAGAACGCTGTACAAAGTGCAATCAGAGCCGGAACAAACCACTTTTTTCCCATTTCCTTTTTGTTTCCTTCACATATAGCATGATAAGCGGTGAAGCTTGCCAAAAACCTCGCTCGAGTAACTTTCTTCGAATTACCCCTGCTGATTTTGATTAGGTCATGGAACCATGCTGTTAAGTTACCACCCCATCCCCCACGGACCCCACATGCCCCAATTCATCGACGCGTCTTCGTTCATTTCCGCAATATTTTGTTTTACTGTCAGGTTCTCGTAGCGCTGATAGGCCTCCTGGTTACCCGCGTACAGGCATTTGCAAAATTCTGTGTCCGCATAAACGTAATACACTTTGCCATTGCGATCATGGGGAACAACCTTCAGCTGGGTCAGGGTTTTTAAATGTGCAAGTTTCTCGGGGGTATCTGCCGGCTTCATAATGAACCCCGCGGCTGCCAACAATTGTTCCGTATCGGTTGC
>JBATHN010001037.1:0-8347 GCA_049666885.1 Desulfobacterales bacterium | reverse complement strand
CGCCTGCGGTGCACTGGCCGTGCTCGGCCTCGCTCATCTTGACGGACGCCCGCAGGTGGATGCAGCCGAAATTGACCCCGGCCACTGCATCCGCTGTTTGACATGCTTCCGCTTGTGCCCATATGGTGCCGTCAACAAGGGCAGCCGTATCGCGGTGGTGGCAGACGCCTGCGCCGGTTGTGGCATCTGCGTCGCGGAATGCCCCCGCGGCGCCATCCAACTGGGTTCGATCCGGACTGTCAGCGAAGAGGAAAACACCGCCATCAGTGCGTCTGAAACGCCCGCCACCGATCCTGGGATGGTCGTCTTTGCCTGCGCCCGCTCGGCCGACAAAGCCCGCCAACTGGCCGGGGGCCACGGGCAAAAATCGCCCGTCGACCTAAAAGTGGTGACAGTTCCCTGCGCCGGAGCCGTATCCGTCCAACACATCCTGTCGGCTTTTGCCGCAGGTGCCTCCGGCGTCATGGTCCTGACCTGCCACGTTGACAACTGTCATTCAGAAACCGGCAACCTGCACGCCCGGCAGCGGGTCGATTACCTGGTCGATCACCTCGACCGGATGGGGTTTGACGGTGATCGCCTCGAAATTGCCACTCTGGCGGCCAACATGCCGACTGAATATGCCGATATGATCCGACGATTTTCCCAGAAGATTCAACAACGCGTGAACCAGAGGTAAACCATGACCGAAAAACCGACATCAACGCCAGAACCAACGCCAGAACCAACGCCAAAACCAACGATCGATACCAAAACTCTCGCGCCCGGTCGTTTCGAATCCTGGCCGTACGAACAGGATGTCTGCCTGACCTGCGGTCTGTGTGCCAGCGCCTGCCCGGCATCCGGTATCGACGGCTTCGACCCGCGCAAGATCGTCCGCATGATCGCGCTCGGACTGGAAAAAGAAGTGGTTGACGCCCGCTGGCCTTGGATTTGCACAATGTGCGCCAAATGTGAAGTCCTCTGCCCCATGGAAATCGACATCCCGAACATCATGCGGTCCGTTCGATCCCTGCGAAAACGCGACCAGGTGCCGGGGATTTTGCACAAAGGGGTCGATGCGGCCCTTCGGACCGGCAACAACCTCGGGCTGCCCAAGGAGGACTTTCTCTTCATCGTCGAAGACGTGGCCGAAGAGATCGCCGCAGAGCCGGGCTTCGACGGCTTCACGGTGCCGGTCGACAAGAAGGGGGCCAACATCCTCTCGACCATTCACAACAAACTGGTCAACACCCATACCGAGGACCTGAAGCACTGGTGGAAGATCTTTCATGCGGCCGGGGAAGACTGGACCATCACTTCCGACGCCTGGGAAGGCACCAGTTGGGGTTTTTTCACCGGAGACGATGCCGCCATGAAAGTCATGGCCGGCCGCATCGTCGAACAGGTGGAAAGGCTGGAGATCAAAAACCTCATGTGGCCCGAATGAGGGCACGCTTATCTGTCGACCAGGTCTGGTCTCGAAAAATGGTATCCGGAAATTCTGAAGAAGATCGGCACTTACACGGTCTTCGATCTCTTAATGGCCTACATCAAGCAGGGCCGCATCAAGTTGGACAAGTCACGCTTCGATGTGTTGGCCACCTACCATGATCCTTGCAATTACTGCCGCAAAGCCGAAAAGTTATTCGGATACGGGTATTACGAGGAACCGCGCTGGATCATGTCGCAGTGCCTCGAAAACTGGGTCGATCTCTACCCGTCCCGGCAGCATCAGATCTGCTGCGGCGGCGGCGGCGGGGCTCTGACCACCGGTTATCACGAAGAAAGGGTGTATTACGGCCGCAGAAAAATGGAGCAGATCGAGGCTTCAGGCGCCGCCATGATCGTGGTGCCCTGTCACAGCTGTCACGGACAGCTCAACAACATCAAGAAGAACTACGGCTTGCAGGACCTGTCGGTCAAATACCTCTGGGAGCTTGTTGCCGACTGTCTGATTCTCTAACACCGGCCGCCTTCGGTCCCGCGCACGTCCTGCCGTGCAGTGGTTGAAGAACTCAGCGGCCTCGGGCGTCGAATTGACTTGGCTGTCTTTTTCGCAACGACGGTACTCGGTGAACCAGGACATGGAGTCGGGTGACCGGATTTTAAAGTGGTCAACTGTTTGAGCGCTTTAAAGTCCGGTCACCCGGCGTAATCAATTGGATTCTTATTTTCACGGAGAATTTTGGTTTTCGCGGAACGCCTATTGACAGGTCAAACCGCTTTGGTATTTAATGCTCAACTTTGGTCGATACTAAGTGGCTCTATTCGTAAATACGGTGGCATTCAATGGCCGATGCATCCCGCCGCGCCGTGTTGCTCGGCGCGCGCATACACTTGGTATGCTCGCTTCTGTCGCCTTGTGCTGCGGGCGCCTCGGTGATTTCGGTGCGTAACCGTATTTACGAACAAGACCACTAAGGGCTCACTCAAAATTAACGGAACATTTTGGACGCCGATCCATCCCGTCCGGTTGTCGGTGCGAAAACTCGGATTATCCAGATAGTCATGCACTTTCGTGCCTCGCCGACCGGTCACCTCAACGCCCAGAACTGCGAACTCGTTTTTTCGTGAACCGATAGGATTTCAGCGGGAGCATTACATGAACAAGGCCGTCATCTCGGTCCTGGGGCCGGATCGACCCGGCATCATCGCGGCCGTGACCAGGATGCTGTTCGAAAAGAACTGCAACATTGAAAATGTCAGTCAGACCATCCTGCAGTCCGAATTCAGCGGTATCTTCATCGTGCTCCTGCCCTCGGAGCAGTCGCTCGCAGACCTGCACGGCTATCTCGAGGAAGGCCTGACGCCTCTGAACCATCACGTTTTCGTCAAACCGCTCGAAGTGACAGGCCCGGTATTTACAATCGCCAGAAGCGAACCGTTCGTAATCACCACCAAGGGCCCGGACCGCAAGGGCCTGGTGGCCGCCATAACCGAAATCATCGCCCGATACGGGGTCAATGTGACCAATCTGCAGGCGGTTTTCAAAGGTGGCGACGATCCGAACAGCAACATCATGATCTATGAAGTCGACATTCCGGCCGATATCGACCAACAGGGGCTTTACGACGACTTGCGCGTCAAGGCAGCGGAATTGAGTCTTCAGATCAGTATTCAACACCGCAATATATTCGAAGCCATCAATCGCATTTAACCGTTTACGGCGGTCAGGAATCCTGACGAAAGAAAAACATGCTGACGGAAAGAGAAATTCTATCGACCCTCGAGATGTTGGAGAACGAACATCTGGATCTGCGGACGGTCACGCTCGGAATCAACCTGCTCGATTGTGCCAGTCACGAACTGCAACGGTTCCAGGACAATGTTCTGTCCAAAATAAACGATCTGGCCGGCGGTCTCGTCAGGACCTGCGACCGTGTCGGAAACAAATACGG
Organism: Desulfobacterales bacterium; assembly: GCA_049666885.1. Classification (GTDB taxonomy): domain Bacteria; phylum Desulfobacterota; class Desulfobacteria; order Desulfobacterales; family SG8-13; genus JARFQH01. The sequence continues at coordinate 4,967 of JBATHN010001037.1, read as the reverse complement.
CATCCCGGTGGTCAACAAACGGATTTCGGTCAGTCCAATAGCCGTCGCGGCAGCCCCTTTTTCTTCCTCCCAGATGATCGACATCGCGCACACGCTGAACCGCGCGGCGCAAGAGGTGAACGTCGATTTCATCGGCGGTTTTTCCGCCCTGGTGGAAAAAGGAATCGCCAAGGGCGACCGCGCCCTCATCGATGCCATACCCGAAGCGCTGGCCGGGACCGACCGGGTCTGCGCTTCGATCAACGTGGCCTCCACCCGGGCCGGCATCAACATGGACGCCGTTTACCTGATGGGCCAAAAGATCAAGCGTGCCGCCAGCCTCACCGCCCGGCGAGACGGCATTGCCTGCGCCAAACTCTGCGTTTTTGCCAACATCCCGCAGGACATTCCGTTCATGGCCGGGGCGTACCTCGGCATCGGAGAAGCCGATGCGGTCATCAACGTGGGCGTCAGCGGACCCGGGGTGGTCAAGAAGGCGATCGACCGCGCCCTGGCCGCAGACCCGAGCATGGACCTGGGACAGATATCCGAACTGATCAAACGCACGGCCTATAAAGTCACCCGGGTGGGCGAACTCATCGGCCGCGAAGTGGCCGCAAACCTCAACATCCGATTCGGTGTGGTCGACCTGTCCCTGGCGCCGACACCGAACGTCGGCGACAGCGTGGGAGAAATCTTTCAGAGTCTCGGTCTGCTGAGCATCGGTGTTCCCGGTACCACGGCTGCCCTGGCGCTTCTGAACGATGCCGTGAAAAAGGGCGGCGCATTCGCCAGTTCACATGTCGGCGGCCTCAGCGGTGCTTTTATTCCGGTCAGCGAGGATCTAAACATTTCCGAATCGGCCGCCGCCGGGCATCTGAGCCTCGAGAAACTCGAAGCGATTACCAGCGTCTGCTCGGTGGGACTCGACATGGTGGCGCTTCCGGGCGATACGTCCGATGAAACCTTGGCCGCCATCATTGCCGATGAAATGGCGATCGGCGTCATTAACAAAAAAACGACGGCAACCCGTCTGATCCCTGTACCGGGGAAAAATGCGGGCGACAAGGCCCACTTCGGTGGTTTGCTCGGTCAAGCCGTTATCATTCCGGTGAACAACTCACGCGGAGCCAATCGCTTCATTCGGCTCGGCGGCCGAATCCCGGCACCGATCCAGAGCCTTGTCAACTGAACAGATCGGAATTTGCAGATCCGGCCTTGATGTGGTAAGCCGATCATATTGATTAATATATCGTATTGCGAGAAATTCTTCGATAGGGTACGGTCAAGCTCAATACGGTCGACTCTTGAGCAGTCATGGCCGCCGGCACAGCCGACACGGTCTTGAGGAAGGCACAACCGATGTATCTTCACAACCTCATGCTGAAATACTACTGTAAACTGCTGCTGTTCAACCCGGATTCATAAAGCACAAATTACCTGAAGATCACTGCCCATGCTCCGTTCAAACCGTTATAGCCCTTCGAACCGTTCCACTTTTCTTCACCATCATCTCCTGTTAGATCTCCTCAAATATGTGGCCGTTGTCGGCGCTCTGAGCTGGCTTATTTTTCGGGGTGCCGAAAGGTTGGGATACAACTGGCAGTGGTACCGCGTACCGGTTTACCTCTATTCTATCGAAAACGGCCATTTGACGCCCGGTCCTCTGATCGATGGACTCTTCATCACGCTGCAAATCACGGTCGTCAGTCTGATCCTGGCCCTCGCCTTAGGCCTGATAACCGCTATTTTGCGCCTGTCGCATTCCTTTGCCGGCAGAGGCGTCTCAAGAGGCTATCTCGAATTGATGCGCAACACACCGCTCCTGGTGCAGCTCTTTCTGATCTATTTCGTGCTGGCGCCGGCCCTCGATCTCAATGCGTTCGCCTCGGCCGTGCTGGCCTTGAGCCTGTTCGAAGGGGCCTATGTTTCGGAAATATTCCGCGCCGGGATCATGTCCATTTCCAGGCACCAGTGGGAAGCTGCTTTCAGCATCGGCCTGAGCAGGTGGCACACATACCGATTTGTCGTTCTGCCCCAAGCCGTTCGCAGAATGCTGCCACCTCTCACCAGTCAAGCCGTCTCGCTCATCAAGGATTCGGCCCTGGTCAGCACGATCGCGATTTATGACCTGACCATGCAGGGTCAGATCATCATCGCCAAAACGTATCTCGTGTTCGAGCTCTGGTTCACGATTGCCGCCATCTACCTCGTCATGACAATGAGCCTTTCACTCACCGTTTACACTCTCGAAAAACGCTTCAGAACTGTGGAGTGACATCGATCACGGTAATTGGCCCATGGAGATGCGCGGCAGCAGGGTGGTATCTTATAAACACAAAATCGTCTCAACTGTTCGAAAGGAGAGTTACTATGAAGTGCAGACAGGAAATACGGATCCTGATGACGGTGCTAATGATTTTAATGGGTCTTGCCGGTGCTGCAGCGGCCGGAAAAATTCAGCAGGAACTGACCGGGGAGAGCACGATCGAAAATGCGCTAAAGCGAGGTGTGCTGCGGGTGGGCATATCGACCTTTGTCCCGTGGGCCATGAAGGACAAGACCGGCAAGCTCATCGGCTTTGAAATCGATGTCGCCAATCGTCTGGCACAAGACACCGGTGTTAAAATCGAATTCGTGCCCACCAAATGGGCCGGGATCATTCCGGCACTGCTGACGGGCAAGTTCGACGTCATCATCGGGGGTATGGGTATCCTGCCGCAACGTAACCTCAAGGTGAACTTCACCATCCCCTATGACTACAGCGGAATGTCGATCGTGGCACACAAGCAGCAGGCCGCCGGCTTCAAGAGTTTAGAGGAATTCAACCGTTCCGAAGTCAAGATTGCCGCCCGTCTCGGCTCAACTGCCGAAATGGCCGTCAGAAAATACATGCCGCAGGCCAAGCTTCAACTTTTCGACGACGAGTCACAAGTCATCCAGGAACTTCGGAGCGGCAGGGTTCATGCTATGGTCGCCTCCGCACCGCTGCCGACTTTTCTGGCTCTGGAAAACCCGGAAGTCCTCTTTTTGCCGCTGCAAGAAACGTTTACGAGGGAACCGATCGGATTTGCCGTTCGCAAAGGCGATGTCGACACGCTGAATTACTTCAACAATTGGATCCGCGTGGTCGAAGCGGAAGGCTGGCTGAAAGAACGGAAACAATACTGGTTCAACACGAAAGAGTGGGAGAAACAGTTGAAGTAAGCCACCTTCCTATAATTATAACAATATAAAATGGTTTGCCGGAGTGACGCTGATTTGTTTGGAAGAAAAATCAAGATAACGGTGCTCGATGCCGCCGTGCTCCTTATCGTCGCGGCCACCGGTGTCTATCTTGTCTACCGGATTCAAGCCGGACTGCACTATAGATGGCACTGGAGCGCTATTCCTCAGTATCTTTTTCGATTCGACACCGTTGCGGGGAGTTGGAAGCCGAACGTGCTTATTCTGGGGCTTCTGACCACCATTCGCCTGAGTATCTGGGCAACGGTATTGGCAACAATTATCGGAACGGTCATGGGACTTCTTCGTGTCAGTTCCGGTCTTTTCAACCGGCTGATCGGCGGTACCTATGTCGAGATCGTGCGCAATCTTCCGCCGCTGGTCCTCGTATTCATTTTTTATTTTTTCATCGGTGATCAAATTCTGCCGGCTCTCGGCACCGAAAGGCTTGTAAACGGCTTATCAGAGTCCGGTCGCAGTCTCCTGAAAGTACTTTTCGCGCCCCCGGTCCTCTTAGTGCCATTTCTTTCAGCCTTGGTGACCCTTGCCGTTTTCGAAGGCGCCTATATTACCGAAATCGTGCGATCCGGCATTCAGTCGATCGAAACAGGGCAGTGGGAGGCGGCCGCCGCCCTTGGTTTGACCAAATCACAACAAATGCGTCACGTCATTCTGCCCCAGGCCGTGCTGCGTATTTTGCCGCCCCTGGCCGGCCAATTCATCTCGACGATCAAAGACTCGGCCATCGTTTCGGTCATCTCTATTCAGGAACTGACGTTTCAGGGTATGGAGCTGATGGCCACCACCTATTTCACTTTTGAAATCTGGATCACCATTACCGGTCTTTATCTCCTGTTGACCCTCAGCTGCTCACTGGCGGTCGAAAGGCTCGAAATCCGCTTGCGCAAAGGGCGCGTCGTTGGCCGACATTGACGGCGTTCGACGCACCTCAGAAACGAACTTCCTCTATTCAGTCACATCAGATCCGGTCGGTTTAAAAATCGTCATGTCATTTGATCGAGAGGACCGGACAGGGCGCCTTGATAATAACGAACTGGGCCGTCGAACCCATCAATAACTTACCAACCTTGGAGCGCCTCTTGACTCCCACGACCATCAGATCCACATCGTTTTCCTTGGCAAAACGAACCAGATCTTCACCCGGAGCAAGTCCTCGGATCAGAAGATGGGTCTCGCAGGCAATATTTTCTGCCGTAAAAAGGGATTTGGCATATTCCAGTCCACGCTCAGCCTTCAGTATTTCTTCCTGTTCGCCTTCCGTACCCTTCACCATTGAGGTGACGATGTCCACCTCCGCCTCGAGAGCCGCGGCATATTTTCTTGCGGTATTCATTGCATCTTTACCGGTGCCCGAGCCATCATAGCCAACTAAAATTTTCATCACTCAGCTCTCCTTCTGGTATGGTATTTACCGGGTGCCCTTCCGTGAGGTGCCGGAAGGTTCAAATTAAATTTTTACCTTGCAAATCTGATTTTTTTAATGGTTTTGAATATAAGGCATCAATCTGAAATGTTCAATCGGAAAACCGGGGGAAGAGGATCCGGGCCGGACGGGAAAAAGGCAGCCAACAATCCTGCCGGCTGCCTCCGGATGGTCGATGATGAGGGCCGGGGAATCAGGCCGGCACTTGAAGAGCGCTGATTTGGCTTAGAATATTTTTTGCAGCAGCCGAACCGAGTTCAATGGCCCGATTAGCGTGTTGGCGTGCAGTTTCATAAAACCGCAGCTGGAATGACACCTC
>JBATHN010001036.1:0-6293 GCA_049666885.1 Desulfobacterales bacterium | reverse complement strand
TAAAAAATACCGCGGGTTTCAAAATAGATCGGTCCCCTCCGGATGGGACCCCCGGTTTTCTGCGTATTGTCTCAACTGTGTGTTTCATAAATGTTCCGTTTTGAACCCGCCCAAGCAGGATCAGGTTTTATCCCCCGTGGGCTCGGGCGGTGGCAGGTCCATGGCTTTCATCAGCAGCTTCATGTCTTCCCACACCGCCCGCTTCTGCACCGGATTGCGAAGCAGATAGGCCGGATGATACGTGGGCAGCAATTTGGCGCCCATACAATCGTAGAACCGCCCCCGGAGCCGCGAAATCGGGGTCGTGGTCCGCAGCAGGGTCTGTGCGGCGAAAGTCCCCAGAGCGCAGATGAAATCCGGTGCGATAGACTTCAGCTGGCGTTTCAGAAACGGGCTGCAGGCGTCGATCTCGTCCGGTTGCGGGTTACGGTTTCCAGGCGGCCGGCACTTGATAATATTACAGATATAGACCGACTCCCGGCTGAGGCCGATCGCCTGAATGATCTTCGTCAGCAGTTGGCCGGCCGCACCCACAAAGGGTTGACCCTGCAAGTCCTCATCGTAACCCGGCCCCTCACCCACGAATACCAGTCGTGCACGTCCGCTTCCGGCGCCGAATACAATATTCTTGCGGCCGCTCGATAGTTTGCAGCGGCGACAGTCCCCAAGATCACCACGAATAACCTCAAGGTTTTCAGATGTCCCTTTAACAGAACCGCTAGGAACCGACATCCAAGAGTCGATAACCGCAAGTCCCTTTTCAGAGCAATCGAAACCTCTCCATCCAATGCGGCTTAGCTGCAACAAGGATCTTTCAATATCGTCTATGGCGGCTAAGAACGCCTGCCGTCTGTTCATGGCATCCTGAAATAGATCAAATCGAGGTAAGGCTCGGGACGCACGCCGGTTGTCTGCATCAAAAGGGCTATATGGCCCGACAGCCAGTTTCGCTGCCTGCCTTCAGATAACATTTGCATGCCAACCGTTTCGATCGCCAAGGATCTACGGAGGTCGGTTGCTATGATCGACACCACGGAGCCCCACCCGTTCGATGACCCTATCTAATATAATATGGGCGATGGCGAGTTTGTCCATGACCGGTATGGTTTCACGCGTCCCGTCTTGAAAAAAAAGCGTGACTTGGTTGGTGTCGGATTCGAAGCCGGACCCGGGGGAACCGATCAGATTGCCGGCGATGATGTCCAGGTTCTTTGCCGCCAGTTTCTGGGCCGCGTTTTTCTGAAGGTCCTCGGTTTCGGCTGCAAAACCAACCAGAATTTGGTGTGTTTTACGCCGGCCCAGCTCCTTTAGGATGTCCACTGTCGGCTCGAGTTCGAGCGTCAGGGCCGCGCGATCTTTCTTTATTTTATGTGTTGCCGCGGATTGCGGGCGGTAGTCGGAAACCGCGGCCGTCTTGATGACGATGTCGTAGTTCTCGAAACGATCCAGCACGGCCCGGGCCATCTCCTCGGCGGTTTGAATCCGAACGACCTCGACATCGAACGGATCGGCCAACAACGTCGGACCGGTAACCAGCGTTACGCCAGCGCCGCGGTGTTCGGCGGCCCGGGCCACGGCAAACCCCATTTTACCGGTTGAGGGGTTGCTGATGAAGCGCACCGGATCGATCGGCTCGCGCGTTGGACCGGCGGTCACCAACACCCGTTGGTTTTTAAAATCCTTAGGTGTCAGACGGCCGATCAGTCGGTCGAGGATCTGCGGCGGTTCCGGTAAACGGCCCGGGCCGACCGTGCCGCAGGCCAGATCCCCTGCCCCCGGCGCCACAATGCTGTAGCCGTCGCTTCGCAGAACTTCAAGGTTCCGTTGAACCGCGCGGTTGCGGTACATGTTGGTGTTCATTGACGGGCAGAGAACCACCGGCGCAGTGACCACCATCATCATGGTGGTGAGGGCGTCGTCGGCAATGCCGTTGGCCAGCTTACCGATCAGGTCGGCCGAGGCCGGTGCAATCACGACGGCATCGGCCTCGGTCGCCCAATCGATGTGCCGAAAAGAAGTCTCGTCCGCCTTCTCGAAGAGGCTGGAGCAGACCGGACGACCCGAGAGAGCCTGAAACGTCATCCAGCCGACGAAGTGCTGTGCGTTGCGGGTCATCACCACCCTGACGGCGGCCTCCTGGCGAGTCATAAGGCGCAGCAATTCGACACTCTTGTATGCGGCGATGCCGCCGCTGACGCCCAGAATAATATTTTTATCTTTGAGTCCGTGGGTCACGTCAATCGACTTTCTGAGTTATCGCACCACAACCGGACGGGATGCATCGGTGTCCATAATGTGACGTCATTTTTCAGTGAGCCTCAGCCGAACCAAATTTGAGCGATTGTCGAGGTTGCCGCAGATACAAGGAAGATGTCGTTCCGCTAAAATCTGTTATGCGGGATGGCATCTTACGCCGTAGATGTGGTGAGGTCGGCAATCCCGTAGGGTTTCAAATTTTTAAAATCTAAGCTGATAGAATTCCCTAAAAGTAAAAGAGTTTCCCTTTTTTGAAATTTGAAAAGATCAATTTAGGCCGAAGCATCTTACTTAAGGAGCCCCAAACCCGGTTCTGTCAGCGTCGGCGCCAACCAGATTCTGGTGTAGGTGTAATACGTTTCTTCGTGAAGCGCTATCACGCACCAACGATTTTCCTTGTGAAACAGCATCAGGATGTAAGGGGTTTTTATCTGACTGACCATTTGCCAATTGTCTTTTTTCATGTTGATTTCAAAAAACTCGACCAGCGACGTCAAGTCGACCCGTCCCTTCAGCGCCAGGACGCCGGCCTTCAGGCCGATGGTCCCGTATACAAAAGTGTCCTTGTTGATCACCTTCATCTCACTGGGAACGATCACATCGTCGAAATCGTAGTAAACGGTGGCGGTTTTCTGATCGGCCGCGTTCGACGGGTCGCCCGTGCTTTTCTGGTTCTGCGAAAGCGAAGAACAGCCGCCCACGGTGAGGAGCAATATCACACCGATGGAAAAGCTTCGGGCGCAGAGGGCAACCGGTCGCATGCCTGGCATGATTCAATCTCCGACTTGATGATGTGTTTTCTTTTGACTATACAAACGATCGGCAGACTCGTCAAATCATCTCGCTGCGGCCGATCGAACAGCGGCGCTTTTTTCGAGGTACCAGCGGTAGGTGGATTTGATGCCGTCAGCGAGCGGAATGCGGGGCGTCCAGCCGGTGCGCTTGAGTCGCGACACGTCGAGAAGTTTGCGGGGCGTGCCGTCCGGTTTCGAAGCGTCCCAAGCTGTCTGACCTTTGTAACCGACGACGCTGCTGACAATCTCGGCCAGTTCCCGAATGGTCAGGTCCGTTCCGACGCCGATGTTGATGTGCGACACGCGGGCCGATACCGAAGGATCGGGTTCCGATGCACTGTCGGCCCTCCTTTCCGATGCTCGGGGCACGAATCGGCATAGCCGTCGATAGCTTTCGTCGGACAGGCCCATGATCGTAATACAGGCCGAAGCCAGATCATCGACGTGCAGGAATTCGCGATGCGGGGAGCCGCTGCCCCACAAACGGACAGCCGGGCCCGTTGCGGGGGCGTTATTGCCGCGGCTCTCTTTCGGGTCTTGCAATGCTTCGCGGATGTCATCCGGCAAGGGGCCAAAAACAAGCGTGTCCCGTTCGATGCTCTCCTCCCGGTTACTGCCGGCAGCCAGCTTGGCGAGGTGGTACTTGCGGATCAGCGCCGGCAGGACATGTGAGTTTTCCAGATCGAAGCTGTCGTTAGGCCCATAGAGGTTGGTCGGCATGACGGCCCGGTAATGGGTGCCGTGCTGCCGGTTGTAGCTCTCGCAGAACTTGATGCCGGCGATCTTGGCAATGGCGTAAGGCTCGTTGGTGGGTTCCAGTTGGCCGGAGAGAAGATCCTCTTCCCGCATCGGCTGCGGTGCGTGTTTCGGGTAGATGCAAGAGCTGCCCAGGAACAAAAGGCGGTCGACGCCGTTTCGGAAGGCCGCTTCGATCACATTGGCTTCGATCATCAGGTTCTGATATATGAAATCGGCCGGGTACCTGTTGTTGGCGTGGATGCCGCCGACCCTGGCTGCGGCCAGGATCACGTAATCGATCGGGATGTCGGCGAAGAATTTCCGCACGGCACGCTGGTCCAGCAAATCCAGCTCCGCGCGGGTGCGAACGATCAGGTGCTTGTGTCCGGCGTCTGCCAAACAGCGATGAATGGCCGAGCCGACCATCCCCCGGTGACCGGCGATAAAGATCCGACAGTGTTTCGACAACACCGCCGACGACGGCGCGTTGTTTACATTATCAGACATGGGCAGCATCTCCCCGTCATTCGAAATTATTGAAGGTTCGAAATCCTTCCTGCCGACAGAGGGAATCCCTTTCGGCTTCTCTCAGATCTTCGGCCACCATCTCTGAAACCAGCTGCCCGAAGCTGGTTCGCGACCGCCAGCCCAGTTTCTGGCGGGCTTTGGAGGCATCTCCCAGCAAGGTGTCTACTTCCGTAGGCCGGAAATAGCGACGGTCGACCGCCACGATGATCTTTCCGGTTTGGTCATCGAAGCCCTTTTCGTCGGCCCCATTTCCTTTCCAACGCAGATTGCAGCCAAGTTCGGCGGCCGCAACCTCAATGAACTCGCGGACCGAATGTTGTTCCCCTGTGGCGATGACGTAGTCTTCCGGCGCCTCCTGCTGCAGCATCAGCCACTGCATCTCGACATAATCCCGGGCGTGCCCCCAATCGCGCAGCGCATCGAGGTTGCCGATGTACAGGCAGTCTTGCAGACCCATCTTGATCCGCGCCAGCCCACGGGTGATCTTGCGGGTGACGAAAGTTTCACCGCGAATCGGGGATTCGTGGTTGAAGAGAATGCCGTTGCAGGCATAGAGGCCGTAGGCTTCCCGGTAATTGACCGTAATCCAGTAAGCATAGAGTTTGGCGGCACCGTAGGGCGAGCGCGGATAAAAGGGCGTGGTTTCTTTTTGGGGCGTCTCTTGCACCTTGCCGAATATCTCCGAGGTCGACGCTTGATAGAAGCGCGTTTTTTCGGTCAGGTTCAAAATCCGGATCGCCTCGAGCAGGCGCAGCGTCCCAAGGCCGTCCACGTTGGCGGTGTACTCCGGGGTTTCGAAAGACACCATCACGTGGCTCTGAGCCGCCAGGTTGTAGATTTCATCCGGCTGAACCTCCTGGATGATGCGGATCAAGTTGGTCGCATCCGTCAGATCTCCGTAGTGAAGGGTGAATCGCCTATTTTTTTCATGGGGATCCTGATACAGGTGGTCGATGCGGGCGGTGTTGAAAGAGGAGGCTCGGCGTTTAATGCCGTGAACCCGGTACCCTTTTTCGAGCAGAAATTCAGCCAGATAAGCCCCGTCCTGTCCCGTAATGCCGGTGATCAATGCACTTTTTGCGGTCATCATTCTCCTTTGAAGCGTAAGGTGGTCGTTTCAAGATAACGGATGCAGGACTGAATGTCAGGCGCCGTCCGTCAGCGTTTAAGCGAGCCGTCATAATTTAGATTATTGAAATAGTCTATCGTGCGCTGAAGCCCATTTTCCAGTTCGGTCACCGGATTCCATCCCAGCTTCTCCCGGGCCAGGGTGATGTCCGGTTTGCGCTGCAGCGGATCGTCCTGAGGAAGGGGTTTGTAGACAATCGTCGATTTCGCACCGGTCAAAGTGATGATTTTATCGGCCAGTTCGAGAATCGTGTACTCACCCGGGTTGCCGATGTTGACGGGTCCGGTAAAATCATCCGGGCTGTTCATCAATCGAAAAAGGCCGTCGATCAAATCATCCACAAAGCAGAAAGACCGGGTCTGACGGCCGTCGCCGTAAACGGTGATGTCCCGGCCTAAAAGGGCCTGTACGATAAAATTGCTGATGACCCGTCCGTCGTTTGGATGCATGCGGGGACCGTAAGTGTTGAAGATCCGAGCTACCTTGATCTTTGTTTCGTGCTGGCGGCGGTAATCGAAAAACAAGGTTTCGGCACAGCGTTTGCCTTCGTCGTAACATGAACGCGGACCGATACAGTTGACATTACCGCGGTAGTCTTCCCGTTGCGGATGTACCGTGGGGTCGCCATAGACCTCTGATGTCGACGCCTGCAGAATCTTGGCCTTGAGCCTCTTGGCCAGGCCGAGCATATTGATGGCACCGTGCACGTTGACCTTGGTCGTCTGCACCGGATCGTTCTGGTAGTGAACCGGTGATGCCGGGCAGGCCAGGTTGTAAATTTCATCCACTTCGAGGTAGAGGGGAAAGGTGATGTCATGGCGCATCAGTTCGAAATAGGGATTTTCAAG
>JBATHN010001035.1:0-2577 GCA_049666885.1 Desulfobacterales bacterium | reverse complement strand
GATCCGGTTCGCTATCGGACTTCAGCACCAGAGTCAACGCCGTTGTTTTGCGATCGTCCGAAAAGAGATTTTTTTTGAAAAGATGGACGTAAGAGACAACCGTGGCAAATTTATCCAGACGCCACTTTCCGGAAAGATCGACCGCCTGTTTGATCCCCGGCAGGCTGACGACCCGGCGCACACCGTCAATTTTCGAAACGGCTTCGGCCAGTTCGCCGATTTTAGCAAACGTTGTGGTCTCAAATACGTTGTCGGCCTTTACGACGATGCGGATGATCTCATCGGAACCAAATAGTTTTTTAAAGTCCTGATACTGGTCGGTTTCCGGGAGGTCCTCGATCTCGAGGTCGTAAATGGACGTCTTGAATGAGAGGTGGGGAATTTGCCAGGCAAAGAAGACGGAGACCGCCAGGGCTATTCCGATGACAGCCGCAGGTCGTCTAACAGTCCATTCCAGATAGCCGCTTGGAGAAAGAAGTTTGGCGATCCTGCTTCGCATAACCAAGAGCCACCCTGTTTGCGGTTTGTCGGCAGGTGCGAGCGCAAAGATGAGGTACTGAAAACAGACTTTTACTTAAATAACGATTAACTGTCAAACCGAAAAAAAGCTGCGATTAATAGCCAAGTGGCCCAACCGGCGTGCTGCCTCAACAGATTCGCGGCAATTGCTCGCCAGTCAACATGTCCACGATGCGGTTGCCGCCGATTCTGGTTTGCATGGTCACCCGCCCCGGGTGATCGGCCACCACTTCACCGATGACGGCGGCATCCCGGCCGTATTCGTTCTGCCGGATGACGTCCAAAATGCGGCCGGCATGTTCCGGCGCCACAAATGCCAGCAGCTTGCCCTCGTTGGCCAGATAGAGCGGATCAAAGCCCAACAGTTCGCAGATTCCAACCACTTCCCTCTTGAGCGGGATCCGGTCCTCGAAAATGGTCACTCCCACCTGGGACTTTCGGGCTATTTCATTCAACGCCGTGCCGACACCGCCCCGGGTTGGGTCCCTTAAAACGTGGATCGACTGACTGGCGGAGAACATATCGGCCACCATTTGGTTGAGCGGCGCGCTGTCACTGGTCAACGCCGACTCGAAAGTAAGCCCCTCGCGCTGGGTAAGGATCGTAACGCCGTGATCGGCCATCGTACCGCTCAATATGACGTGATCGCCGGCACGGGCCTTTGTGCTGCCAACATCAACCCCTTCCGGGATGAGTCCAAAGCCGGAGGTGTTGATAAAAATTTTATCGGCCGCGCCTTTGGGCACCACCTTGGTGTCGCCCGTAACAACGGTCACCTCGGCCTTGCGCGCGGCCGCTCCCATCCCCGCCAGAATCCGCTCCAGATCGGCCATCGAAAATCCTTCTTCGATGATCAGGCCGACGCTCAAATAGAGCGGTGAACCACCGCACATGGCGATGTCGTTGACCGTGCCGTTGATGGCCAAGTCGCCGATGTGCCCGCCCGGAAAAAATATCGGATCTACGGTATAGGAGTCGGTGGTGAATGCCAGCCGGCGGCCGTCAAGTTCGAGTATGGCACCGTCGTTGAGGTCGGCCAGGATCGGGTTGTTAAAAACAGGCAGCAAAATATCGGTCATGAGACTGTGGGATATCTTCCCGCCGCTGCCGTGATCGAGCGTCACTTTTTCAAACTTCATGAAAACCTCGCGGTAATGTGGTCGGAAACTCTGGTTGGTTTCCGGACAATAGTGTCTAACCACGCATAAAATCTCTTATCCATTGTCGACCGCTGCTCGATATTTCAAGCCTGGATACAAAACAATGTACATCGGTTGTTGGCTTAGGTTTCAAATTTCAGGGCTTGCCCACCTGCCCCAAATTAATGCCAAATATCAAAATACAAGCACCAAAATACAAATAAATTCCAAATGACAATATCAAAATCTCAAATAAGATCAAAAACCAATCGTTTGGAATTTCGAATTTTGGTGGTTGCGATTTATTTGTTATTTGTTATTTGGAATTTTCACCGAAACTTAAACGTTTCCTCTTCGATCAAACTGGAGGCGGCAACCAGAAGCAGTGCTGAACCCAGCTTGAACCGGAAACCTTATATGCATTCAATTGCGTCGCTCACGGCAGTCGAGACACTTCAAAAATGACACGAAATAGCTAATCTTGATGATAGCGATAATACGCCGCACACGTCCCTTCACTCGAAACCATGCAGGGCCCGACCGGATCGATGGGCGTGCAGATCTTTTTATACAAAGCACACTCCGGCGGAATCTTCGAGCCGGTGAGAATCTCGCCGCAGGCGCATCCTTTCGGCTCCTTGGCCTCGGGAAGCGTCAGCGCAAACTTTCTTTCGGCATCAAATACCGCATAGGATTCTCTGATCTTGAGACCACTGCCGTCGATCACGCCGATACCCCGCCAGGCCACGTCGGCCGTTTTGAAAACCTCCTGAAGGAGTTTCCGAGCGGCCGGATTACCTACATCCGTCACTGCCCGACCATAGGCGTTCTCCAATGCCGGTGCCCCCGTTTCGACTTGTTCGACAAGCATGGCGATCGCCTGAAGCAAATCGGTCGGCTCGAAACCGGCCACCACGCA
>JBATHN010001034.1:0-1873 GCA_049666885.1 Desulfobacterales bacterium | reverse complement strand
CGTCGGACAACGACCGCTATGTGGCTTTGGAAATGATTAAAAATGCCGTGATATCCGCCGACGGCATCTTTCCCATGTGTCAGGATACCGGTACCGCGGTCATCATCGGAAAAAAAGGGCAACAGGTCTGGACCGGCGGCGATGATGAGCGGGCCCTTTCGGAGGGGGTTTTCAACGCGTATACCCGCAATAACCTGCGCTATTCCCAGAACGCGCCGCTCAGCATGTACGAAGAGAAAAACACCGGCTGCAACCTGCCGGCCCAGATCGACCTTTACGCCGTTGCGGGAAAAGCTTACAAATTCCTGTTCATCGCCAAAGGAGGCGGTTCGGCCAACAAGACCTATCTCTTCCAGGAAACCAAGGCGACGCTGACCCCGGAGAAACTGGTCGATTTTCTGCAGGCCAAGATGAAGTCGCTCGGCACGGCCGCCTGTCCGCCTTATCACCTGGCTTTCGTGGTCGGGGGAACCTCGGCCGAGGCCAATTTGAAGACCGTCAAGCTAGCCTCAGCCGGTTATCTGGACGGTCTGCCCACAGCCGGCAGCCCCGCCGGAAATGCCTTTCGTGACGTGGCGCTCGAGGCGCAGCTGCTGCAATTGTCGCGCGAGATGGGCATTGGGGCCCAGTTCGGCGGCAAATACTTCTGCCATGACGTGCGCGTCGTTCGCCTGCCGCGGCACGGTGCCTCCTGTCCTATCGGTCTGGGGGTTAGCTGCAGCGCCGACCGCAACATCAAGGCCAAGATAACCGATGAGGGGATATATCTCGAGCAGTTGGAGACAAATCCGGCGCAATACCTTCCGGAACCCGCCGCAGCGGTCGCCGATGCGGTGCGGATAGACCTGGACCGTCCCATGGACGAGATCCGGGCCGATTTGAGCCGCTACCCCGTGGCGACACGGCTGCTTCTGACCGGCAGGATCGTGGTGGCCCGGGATATAGCGCATGCGCGGCTGAACGAACGGCTTCAAAAAGGGGAGGGGCTGCCGCAGTACGTGAAGGAGCGCATCATTTACTATGCCGGCCCGGCCAAGACGCCGCCGGGTCACGCATCGGGTTCCTTCGGGCCGACCACCGCCGGTCGAATGGATTCTTATGTGCCGGTGTTCCAGGAACAGGGGGCTTCCATGGTGATGCTGGCCAAAGGCAATCGGTCCACATCCGTGACGGAGGCCTGCAAGAAGTACGGTGGCTTTTACCTTGGCTCGATCGGGGGTCCTGCGGCCCGGTTGGGCAAAGAGTGTATCACCGCCGTCGAGGTCCTCGCTTATCCCGAGCTGGGGATGGAGGCCATCTACCAGATAACGGTCAAGGATTTTCCGGCCTTCATCATCGTGGACGACAAGGGGAACGATTTTTTCGAAAACCTACTGTGATGAATAAAATTTATTTAATGACTCGTATTCACAAACTATCACTTTACAAACTATGAGCCATTGACCTAAAAATAAAATTTTGGCTTAAATCCTCCCATTGACAAATTCGGGCGCCATAATCGACCCGTAAGTCTTTTTCGGTTATAAAATATACAAATCACAAAGGAGTACCTTTATGACGAAGCAAATGAAGACGATCGACGGCAACACCGCCGCGGCGCATGTGGCGTATGCCATGAGCGATGTGGCAACGATATATCCGATAACACCCTCTTCGCCGATCGGTGAGATCGCCGATGAGTGGGCTGCCGCCGGCCGTAAGAACATTTTCGATCAGAGCATGACGGTGCGGCAGATGCAATCTGAAGCCGGGGCCGCGGCGGCCGTCCACGGCAGCCTGGCTGCCGGTGCGCTGACCAGTACCTTCACGGCCTCGCAGGGACTGCTGCTGATGATTCCCAACATGTACAAAATGTCCGGCGAGCTGTTGCCGG
>JBATHN010001033.1:0-3434 GCA_049666885.1 Desulfobacterales bacterium | reverse complement strand
ACCGTTCCAATCGAATTTCGCAATGTTGAGCAGGAGAAAGAAGACCGCGGTATTGGCGAACAGGATCAGAAAAGAAACACCGTACACACCCAATATATCTGAAATCTGGATCAGATGCAATTCCTTGTACTGGGAATATCCGAGCAGTTCCCACGGGAAGCCGCTTAGGAAAAAAGATCGAAGATATTCCATAGCCACCCATATGATCGGTGCGAGGAATAAAGTGGAGAGCGGTTGCGGCCGCAGGCGGCAGACAAGCCCCGTAAAGGACGCAAAGAACAGGGCCAGGCAGGCCGCCAGTAGGGCCAGAATCGAAATACCCACCGGCCAGGGCAGGTGGCCGTAAGTGCGCATGGTATAGGCGACCCAATAGACAAGCGTGAGGAAGTGGGCCATTCCGGCCAGAAAACCAAGGCTGAATCCCTTGCGCCACGGGAGGTTGCGAACGGCGGCGAGGAGCGGAACGATCCCGATCCAGGCCAGCCAGCTGAAGCCGACATCGGGAAATGCGCCCGTGAGCAACAGGCCGCTGCAGGCGGCCATCACCTGGCGGCCACGGTCAGAATTCAGTTTTTGCATTTCAGGCAGATAGACGGTTTAGGTTTCAGATTTCAGGGCTTGCCCGTCCGGCTAAAATAATGCCAAATAATAAGTTTACTTGAGCCCTAAGTCGGGAACGGCAAGCATACCGGCGAATGGGGGCGACATGCAACCGATAAAAAAACCCCCATTCAGGGGGTTTGATTAAAATTTAAAGTAATCTTAAAAAAAATATCACAATGTATCAATTCCTGAAGGGCTGTCAACAGAATTTTTCAGCCGACCGGATCTGTCATCTATCGAAGAAAACCGTGTCTCGGATGCTGACGCATGGCCGGTTTCCCGGTAAGCGAATATGTGATGTTTTTTATGCTGCGGCAGCCGTTTTGGCCGTCCGCCCAAACAGGGTTCCTTGCACCTGTTCCGACGTCGATTTGCGGCGGCTCTTGCCGAGCATGACAGCACACCCGGCCATCCCCGATGTTCTTGACCCACCCATTTGTAATTGATATCCTCACAAACATGAAAAATGAGAACCATCGGCCGGATCTTCTGAGAATCGCCTGTTTTATATCGCCCCATGGATTCGGCCATGCCGCCCGTGCCGCCGCTATCATCGAGGCTGTGGGCACCCGTCTTGCGCCTTGCCATTTCGAGATCTTCACCACCGTTCCGTCTTGGTTTTTCGCGGATTCCCTTTCGGTTCCCTTCTCTTGGCATCGGGTCAACACCGATATCGGACTGGTTCAAGAGAACGCTTTTTCGGAAGACATTGAGCGAACCTTGGCGAGTCTGAACGCATTTTTACCCTTTAACCCCGTTCTGGTGGCCGATCTGGCGGAGCAGATATGCCGCAAACAGTGTCGTTTTATTTTGTGCGACATTGCGCCGCTCGGAATTACCGTCGGCCGCAAAAGCGGAATACCGTCGGTCCTGATCGAAAATTTTACCTGGGACCGGATATATGCCGGCTATCCATCGGTTGCCGGAATGATGGACCATCACATCACCTACCTGCGTCGGGTTTTTGATACGGCCGACCACCATATCCAGACCGAACCGGTTTGTTTCCGCGATACGGCCGATCTCACCGTCGGGCCGGTCAGCCGCGGGTTCAGAACGACCGGGCCGGAAATCCGGCGCAAGCTGGGGATACCGGATTCTAAAAAAATCGTCTTGATTACCACCGGTGGCATACCGGAACGGCACGGTTTTCTGGATCAATTGAAAAAGTTCGCTGAAGCAACCTTCATTCTTCCGGGCAGCAGCCGTTCGCCCCAATTGCTCGACAATCTTGTCTTGCTGCCCCATCGCTCCGTTTTTTTCCATCCCGATCTGGTCAATGCCAGCGATGCGGTCGTCGGCAAGGTTGGGTACAGCACGATTGCAGAGGTATACGCCGCCGGTGTGCCGTTCGGGCATGCCGCACGAAGCCGCTATCCGGAATCCCCCGGACTGGTCGATTTCATCTCCAGACAGATGAAGGGCATCGCCCTTTCGGAAGCAGATTTCGGCAGCGGCCGCTGGCTGGCGGTCCTGCCCAAACTTCTTGGACTGCCCCGGCAGCCGCACGATGAGATCAACGGATCGGAGCAGATTGCCGCTTACATTTACAAGGTATTGGAAAACCGAAACATCACCCGGAGAATCACCCCGGAAAACCGGGAGACGCAGCAGACATCGAGGTGAAAAATATTGAAAATCGCGTTGACCAACGATGACGGCATCGACATGCCCGGACTCGAGACGCTGAACCGGATCGCCTGTGTTCATGGCGACCCGGTGATCGTGGCACCGGAAACGGCCCAATCGGGCGTCGGTCATCGCGTGACGACCCGAGCCCCTCTTCCGGTAAAGCGTTTGGATCAAAACCGGTATTGTGTGGGCGGGACGCCGGTCGATTGCGTTCGACTGGCCTTGAAGGTTTTTGCACCGGATGCCGGTTGGCTCATCGCCGGTATCAATCCCGGGGCCAACCTCGGGTCTGACATCTACCAGTCCGGCACGGTTGCGGCAGCACGCGAGGCCGCCATATTGGGCTGCCGGTCAATGGCGGTTTCACAGTACATCGCCCGCGACTGCCCGATTGATTGGAACGTCACGGGTCGGCTTGCAGCCCGGATCATCCACCTGCTCATGAAGGAAGATCTTCCAGGCGGCTGTTACTGGAACATCAATCTGCCCCATCCCCTCGACCCCCTGGTCGATGTGCCCCATCGCTTCTGCAGTCCGGACCCCAACCCGCATCTGTACGCTTACCGGCGGGATGGAGATGCCTATTTTTACGAGGGTACGATCCATGAGCGTCCACGCGATCCGGGAATGGATGTCGCGGTGTGTTTTGGGGGGGAAGTCTCAATTACACGCCTATCGTTGTGACAAAGCCGCAAGACAACCTTTGAAAACCTGCTTGAAGAAAGCCGGCCGCTGACTAATACAAATTGTAGGGTCGAACGACTGAGGCCTTTTTCTCGCGGGCCGTAAACTCATCGGCCAGCTTCTGGGCCTGCTCGAACGATGGAAAATCTCCGATACGCACGGTGAACCAGATACGCCCCTGCGGGTCCGTGACCGCGACGATTCTTGGTGTGTAGGCCTTGCTTTTCAGCTGGTTGACCCGTTGCTGCGCATTCATCGCTACAAGGAACGCTCCGACCTGAACCGAGTAGGTCAATTCGGCGGACGGTTCGGAGCCAACGGCGGTGGCGGCCTCGACCTGGTCCAGATTGTGTTGAAGTCGCAAGGAGTCGAGCACGGCCACCAATTGGCCCTTGCCTGCCGTCGCCTCGCTTATCTTCTGCGCCGGCTCTGCGGACCGCATCTTCTCCCGGGGGGCAGTTGTTGCGACCGGTTCGGCCTGAGCCGTTGCAGGGGGCGATTGTGACGGCTTGCGG
>JBATHN010001032.1:0-1910 GCA_049666885.1 Desulfobacterales bacterium | reverse complement strand
GGTCGGCCAGCTTTTTCTTCACGAGGTCGACCTCGGCCTCTGTCTTGTAGAGCAGGGGGGCCTCCAGAATGCGGATCTGCGGCACGAGCACGCCGAGTCCGACCCCGGAGAAGCCGGCTGCCTGGATTCGGTCGGCCTGCATTTTGCGCAGCACATCGAGTTCGTCGCCCGCAATCCCGCCGGCGTAGACCGTGAAGGTCACGGCCCCTTTGGTCCGCTCCTTGACGGCGGCGGCCAGTTGGTAGAGCGAATTCGTCCAGGCACTCCCCTCGGGTGTAATCACCGCGACCTTGATAACGGTTACTTCCGCGGCAGCCCCTGCCGCACCGTTCGAGAGACCCCACATCACGACGAACACAAGCAGATATCGGCAGATTCTGATTCGCTTCATTCTCAGCCTCGTTTTCACTCGATAAACAGTCGATCGGTCGCGTTCAGATAGACCCGCGCCCGATCGGCGGCGATTCGATTGTAGAGCCGGAATCTTTCCTCGGTTGCGGGTTCCTGCAGAATGCGGTTCAAGACGGCGATAAATTGCGGGCGGTCTTGCTGCTGATAGAGGACAAAGCGGGCATAGTAGAGATCTGCGAGCAGAAAACCCTCGCCGTTCATCTGCTCGAGCCGCCGGTAGTGTTCGGTGGCCAGTTCAGGCTTGCCGCCCATGAGGGGTGACCGAGAACCGTAATAGACCAGCAGGACCAGATGTGCGCCGCCGTAAAAATAGACCTCATCAGCCTCGATCACGCGCTGCATGGTCTTTTCGACCAAGTGCCCCTGCCCCACGGCGCTGATCGAGTCGCGGTTGTAGTTGATATCGGCGCTCAGGGTGAAACCGTACCAGAACAGGGCCGGCATTTCATCGCGATCCAGGCCGCGGATGAAAGATTCGGCTTTCGAGGGGTCGGCCAGTTGCCCGCGGGCCTCCGGCTGCCGGATCTCCAGGGCCCGCAGGGCATAATCGTTGCCCTTGCGGTAATAGCGGACCGCCGATTTCTTCATCTCTGCGATAGACGCTCCATCGGTTTCGGGCGGCATGTCGGTCAGCTCCGCCGCCTCGATCCGGCCGTCAAAAAACGCGAAGCTGTAGCTGGCATAGAGACGAGCAAGCAGCACCAGCAGCTGCCGGTTCTGCGGATCGCTTTCGAGCAGGGCTTCCAGCAGCTTGATGTTGGCCGGCAATGCCCGCTCTATCAGGTCGAGATCGTCGTCCTTTTCAAACGCCGTCACCCCGTCCCCCATGACACCGCTGGCGGCGCGAACCGTCATCTTGCGTGTCGAGCAGGCCGTTAACATGACGGCCAGCAGCAAAACGGCAAACCCTAATAAAAATATGTGCCGGGTGGGCCGCGGCGTCGAGCCTCCCTGCATCGGCGCTGCCCCCTTTGCGTCCGTGCCCGTTTTTTGCAATCGCAAACGGCAGGTCCGCCGGCCGGTTTCGTCGAAAGTGGTTTTCATGGCGATCATATTGACAAAAAAAATGGCGTCTGTCTACCGGTCGTGATTTCTCGACAACGACTTGGCTTCGCTGCGAATTCAAGAAAAAATTGCGGAAAAGAGCCATTTATGGACGGAAACTAAATTATCCGGCCCTTCGACCCGGCGGTCACCGGTTTTTCTGCTGTTGCGGCGGGCGGTTGGGGTGTGGTGGGCGGTACGGCCGGCGGCGGCTCGGTTCGGCCGGGTTTGATCATGCGGGAGCGGCCCTCAAAGGTGGAGCCTTCCTTGATATCAATGGATCGGGAGGTGATGTCCCCGATCATTTTGCCGGTGGCCTGGATCTCGAGGTGATTGCGGGCCGTCACGTTGCCTTTGACCGTGCCTTGAATAACGATCGTGTTGCCTTCGATATCGGCTTCCACGACGCCGGACTGACCGACGACGATGTCACCGTTGAGTTTGATCGTTCCGAG
>JBATHN010001031.1:0-3004 GCA_049666885.1 Desulfobacterales bacterium | reverse complement strand
TAAAGTCCGCCAGCAAAGAACGACGCATCGCGGAAGCGCGCCGGGCTTTGTGTTACATGGCGGTGCGCAAATTGGGCTATAGATGCAGCGATGTGTCAAGGGCCACGGGCATCAGTGCGGTTACGGTAAGCAAGGCGGTGAGTCTGGGCAGCAGGCAATCGAAGATTTGAAAAATCCAGAAACAGATGCTAAATATATGATATCTAATGAAGTTACGGAAAAAACAAAGCCGATAAATATATAAATAGAACGGATGGCCCTTTTATCCCTGATTCTCAAAAACAAGGTATTGGCAGAAAGCTCATTGAATATGAATACAGGTTCTATCGGAATCAATGACCGATCTGGTATCTGTCCTTGGACATCCTGAATATTATTCAAACTACGGATGCAAACCGGCGGGCAATCTTGGATTTGATGCGCACCATCCTATCCCTGAAAAAAACAAAGGCCTGGATGGTTAAAGCACTGCGGCCGGGGGCAATTGGAACTTTCGGTGGAAAACTAATTTGTGCAGACAAGCTGAATAAGCCTGAATATTGGCGTGAATGAACTGCTAAACATGACGCTTGACCAGAAGCCGAGAAAATTGTGGTTTTTCGAAAAAGCCCGGTTGTTCACGCAATAATACTTCGGCGCTGGTCAGCTCTCCGTTGGCCCCAGAGAACCACACATGCCCAAAGACCTAACCCTTATAGCTGTCACGGTGGCTGCAATCATCGTGTCTGCTGCAATCGATAGAAGAAAGACTGTGCAAGGGGTGCGCAGGGGTTGGCGTATGCTGATGAACCTGTTGCCTCAATTCCTGCTGTTACTCATCTTTGTCAGCGTTTTTCTTACGCTGGTATCGCCGGAGACGCTGGCCGCTATGTTAGGGCGACATGGAGGTAGCCTGGGGGTGATTGCCGCAGCTTGTATCGGCTCGGTTGCCTTGGTTCCTGGGCCCATCGCCTATCCCTTGGCCGGGATGCTTGCGGAAAGCGGCGTGTCCTTGACGGTTCTCGCTGTGTTTGTCACAACCCTCATGATGGTGGGGATTCTCACATTTCCCGTGGAGAAGGCCTACCTCGGTGGACGACTTGCGGTTCTCAGGAACGTGCTCTCCCTCGTGGGTGCCCTGCTCATAGGTTTACTGGTAGGGAGTCTGCTATGAAAGACTTACGTTGCGTGCCATTTGGATACGCAGCTGCTTTGCTGTTCGCCTTTCTTTTATTTGGCTTGCATCTGTTGGACATCAGCGTGGGGCAGCGCCTTATTCAGGAATTCACTGCGTTCTCTATGAGAATGGTTGTTATAGTTCCCTGCATCTTTGTCTTGATCGGGCTCATGGACGCCTGGGTGCCGCAGCAATGGATACAGAAACATGTGGGAGAGGATTCTGGGATTCGAGGAGCCGTCTATGTAATCCTCTTAGCCATGTTCCAGGGGGGACCGTTGTATGGAGCGTTTCCGACAGCACACCTCCTATGGAAGAAGGGGTGCAGCATGAGAAACGTGTTCTTGTATCTCGGGGCTTTCTCGACTTTGAAGATCCCGATGATGCTTTTTGAGGCGAATTTCCTTGGCTGGCGGTTCACTCTGGTTCGCGCAGCGGCTTCCTTACCTGTGTTCGTGCTAACTGCGGCGATCATGGCAGCATATGCCCAAGGGAAGGGACTCCAGATGAAAGAATTGTCTGAAGATCAAGCGGCAGGCCAACCATAGGCTGAAGCAGACGGCTTACACCGCCGCTGAGCCCGTAGTAGACGAAGAATAATGGTTTATCATCGTACGGGCAGGAATAGCAAAGTTGGAAACCTTCACTGAACTGAAAGAATTAGTGTACAATCCGCATTATAAGGCGCAAAGGCTGAAAAGTCTGGGAGTTCTTGCCGATGACATGATTGATGCACCTATAATCGATCACATCAGCGGATTTAACAAACTGCCTTTTTGTTTCACCCTTCAAAGCTGTTATGGCCATTTTGTCTATACCGGTCAAAAAGATACTCATAACCTTGATCCTTTACCGATAAAAGGTGCCATTTCCAAAGTGGAGTACAGGATCGCCTTCATCGCCTTTTGCATTGAGAATAGTCTTTTGGGAAGAAAGCTATTTGAGTCTTTAAAGGAAATCACGGCTATCGATCCTGAATATGTCCAGTTTTGTTGTGCAGAATGGTTCTGGAAAAGACAGATCAATTCTTATGCGTTGCAAGTGGAGCCGAATAGGTTCAAGCGTAAAGACACGGCAACAATTGATTTCAAGGAAGCTTTGCATATTGAAAAGATACGAAATACATTTTTCATTCGTCTATGTAATTTGCTTGGAAATTTAAAGGAGAGCTGAAATCGGCTAATAAGGCAAATTCAACCGACGCCGCAAAAAAGCGCGCGGCTGATTTGCGGCCATTATGCATCCACCTAAATCGGATTACAATCAGTTGCAAATAAAGGTCAAAGGTTCTTGACATGCTCTATAAATTTGAAGGAAAGCAACCGGTAACTGGGAATAATTCATACATCAGTGACATTGCAAGAGTCATCGGAGATGTCGTCATAGGAGACAACTGTTATATTGGACATGGGGCCATTTTAAGGGGTGATTACGGAAGAATCGAAATGGGAGATGGGACAGCGGTAGAAGAAGGGGCAATCGTTCACGCTCCACCTAACGATGTGAACAGAATCGGAAAAAAGATCACTATTGGCCACGCTGCTGTGGTACACGGTAAATTGAGAGGCGGAAGATTTTCCGCAACAACACCGAAAAGGAGGATTTTGTAAATCGTTATGCTTTCACGAAAGACCGTCCACCAAATCTACCAGCTTTTTCTGAATTAAAAGGATGATGATAAAACTAATCGCCATCGGACTTCTCTCCGGCATGTTCTTCAGTTCAACATTCATTTTAAACCGGGTGATGAGTTTGGAAGGGGGCCACTGGGTATGGTCGGCCAGCCTTCGATACATGTATATGGTCCTGTTTCTGATCTCAAGTTTACCCATTTTTCAAGGTTGGGGG
>JBATHN010001030.1:0-2866 GCA_049666885.1 Desulfobacterales bacterium | reverse complement strand
GGGTAACCGTAACCGGCCCGCCGATCTCAATCTGCCGCCTGAATAGTGGCACCACGCTGCCGACGCTGCCGACCACGTTGCCGAATCGCACGATGGCGAATTTCGTGTCGCTATCCGAGTCATGGTTCTGGCATTGAATCAGCATTTCCGCCACCCGTTTGCTGGCCCCCATGACATTGGTGGGCCGCACGGCCTTGTCGGTAGAAACGAATACGAACCGGTCGATTTTGAATTTATTGACGGCATTGACCAGAGTGGCCGTTCCCAGGATGTTGTTTTCGACAGCCTTCCACGGATGCATTTCCAGCATGGGAACGTGCTTGTAAGCCGCCGCGTGAAAAACCGTTCGAGGTGCATGAGCATTAAATGCTTTTGACAATTGATTTGAGTTTCGGATGTCACTTAAAATCGGGACGATGCGGACGCCGCTGAAATTCCGTTTGAGCTCGAGTTCGATTTCATATAACGGGCTCTCGGCCCTTTCATAAAGCACGACCTCCTTCGGGTTGAAGCGGCAGACCTGGCGGCAGAGCTCCGATCCTATCGATCCACCCGCGCCGGTAATCATCACGCAATTTCCTTCGATATAGGCGCCGATACCTTTTTCATCGAGCTTGACGGCGTCACGGCCCAGCAGGTCATGGTAGGCGACATCACGGATAGCCTTGACCGACACTCGGCCGTCTATCAGTTCCCCATAACCCGGCACTGTTTTAAAGGGTATGCCGCTGTCTTTGCAGTGTTCGACAATCTCTCGCATTTGATCCCCGGTGGCCGAGGGAATGGCAATGAGCACTTCATCGGCATTGACTTTTCTTATGGCGGCCCCGATTTCGCTGATGCGGCCAAGGACAGGCATACCGTGAATCTTGCGGCCGATCTTGTTGCGGTTGTCGTCCAGAAAGCCGACGGTTCGATACGGCAGGGACGCATTGAATTGAATTTCGCGGAAAATTTTTTCGCCGCAGTCTCCGGCGCCGATGATCAGCAATTTTTTGGCGTTTTTCCGTTTGCGTGACAGCATTCCAACGAAGGAGGGACGCGTGCGTTTCCCTGACTCATCACGGCTGTAACTTTCAAAAAAGAGTCGGACGACAACACGGAAACCGGCAATAAAGAGAATGGTTAAAAACCAATCGATTAAAAAGACGGAGCGGGAGTATCCAATAAAACGCGTCTTGAATGCGATAAAAGCGACGATCAGAAGCGAGCTCCCCGTGGCGGCTTTGATGATGTTGAGAAGGTCCGAAATGCTGGTGTAGCGCCACATTCCGCGGTAAAGATCAAAGAAATAAAAACTGGCAATCTTGGTTAACAGTACATACGGGAGCATATGTAAAAAAGATGTCATAAAAAAAGAAGGTATGCTGAATTCAAAACGAATCAAAAAAGCCGTATACAACGCGGCCGTCAAAAGCAGCAGATCCGCGACAAAAATGATGAGAAAGTTCTTGTTAAAAAATGAGTGGATCATAATCTAAAAATTTATAATTTTCGTGAAATTTTAAATGAAGGCGTCAATGCCGCACGCCCTTA
This sequence comes from Desulfobacterales bacterium, assembly GCA_049666885.1. GTDB lineage: Bacteria > Desulfobacterota > Desulfobacteria > Desulfobacterales > SG8-13 > JARFQH01. Next base: position 1,330 of record JBATHN010001030.1, on the reverse strand, counting down.
CTGCTCAAGGCACTGAAAAATGTCGTAAACATTATTTTCAAGTCTAATGCAAGGGACCGATGGTTGAGATAATACTCATCAAAGGTGACTTTTACAGGAATCGGCAGGTCGTCCCGGCCATTTATCTGGGCCCAGCCCGTGATGCCCGGTACGAGCACATGAATGCCTTTGCGGGTTCTCAGCTCAATCAGATCGTCCTGATTGAAAAGCGCCGGCCGGGGACCGACGAAGCGCATGTCCCCCTTCAAGACGCTGAACAGCTGCGGCAGTTCGTCCAGACTGTATTTTCGGAGAACCCGACCGATTCTTGTCAGATACTGATCTGGAGATGCCAACAGATGCGTGGCCATCGCCGGTGTTTCGACTTTCATTGTCCTGAACTTCGGCATCCTGAACAGGGTGTTGTTGCGACCGACACGATCCGACCAATACAAAGCGGGACCTGGAGATGATATTTTTATAAGCATCGCAAGCAGCAACATCGGAAGTGCGAGCAAAGTGGCCAGGACCATGGCGAGCAGTAAATCAAATCCTCGCATTGGCATTTGAAATTGAGGGTAAAATCGTCGTGTGGTTAATCGATTAGAATTGCCGTTCACTGGGTGGAGCTGCCGATACCACGAAACCATGCAACTGTTTCCTCGAGGCCTTCTTGCAAGCTAAAAGGAGGGCTCCAGTCTAATTCTTCTGTTATCTTCTTAGTGTCCACGGTCAAGGACCCGATGAGACGATCCATCACCGGTCCCTTACCGGTAAGCCTCGAGGCGATGTGCAAACAGAGTCCCGGAACGCTAAAGAGCCGGGGCTGTTTATGAAGCAAGGCCGACATCATGCGGATTAATTCAGGCGTTGATACATCCTTTCCGTCACTTACCAAAAAGGTCTGGCCGGGGGCATTGGGATGTCGCACGCATGCCACAATCGCGTCCACTAAATTCTCTACGTAGATCAGGCTTCTTTGATTTTTCACGCCCGCGAATGGAAGAGGCATTCTGCGGTCAACCGTCTGAAGCAGCTTCAGAAAGTTGGCCTTCACCCCCGGGCCGTAAACCAGTGGCGGCCGCAGGATAACGACCGCCATTCCAGTTTCAGCCGCTATCTTTCGAAGCGTCAGTTCCGCCTCCATTTTGCTGATGCCGTAGGAATCAAGCGGGGCGGGCGTATCGCTTTCGGTGTAAGACCTCCAATTTTCCTCACCGTTGACCTTGACGGAGCTCAAAAACACAAACCGTTTGACACCCATCGCGGCCGCATGACGGGCCAGGTTTTCGGTTGCCGCTACATTTATTTTTCTATAGGCGGCTAAAGGATCGGTGGAATTATCCTTCAT
>JBATHN010001029.1:0-3975 GCA_049666885.1 Desulfobacterales bacterium | reverse complement strand
GTCCACTATCTACCGCAAGCTGGATGTAAAAAATCGTCAACAGGCGATTATCAGTGCCAAATCCATTGGGATTCTGTAATAGCCTGCCTTCCATCCCCACTTTCCCCAAACCCACCTTTCCGAAATCTGATCCCGCTTCAAAAATACAACTTTTTTTACAACTTTCGGGTGATGACACCGCCCGCCTGACGGCCATATACAGGTACCGAAGGTGAAGCTTGAATAGTCCGCCATTAACGTGCGGCGGGGCATTTGCCCGACTGCAGGGGTGGAAGTCGATTTTGAAATCAGGCCACGTTGGTCCCTGCACCGAGTTTAACGCGGTTTTTTGCCGAAGGACCAGGTTTGTCTATTGGCGGTCCCTATTGAGGGAATTTTAATTCATGAACAAACAAAACCATTCATTAACAATCTAAACAAAGGAGAAATCAAAATGACAACCTCGACACCTTATGATGAGTTCAACTTGCCGATTCCCGAGAAATTTCCCGAGAAGGTAATGACGGCCCGTGCGGCGGCAGCCATAGTAAACAGCGAGTGCTGGACCGACGCGAATCCGATGCTCAACCTCTCTTCCTTCGTGACCACTTTTGCGGAGGCTGAAGCCCGCGAGATCTTTGCGGCAGGTTCATTTCGAAATTTTGCCGATCCGGATATGTATCCACATACCAAGGACACTGAGTTTAAGTGCGTCAAATGGCTGCACGATCTCTGGAACGGGCCAAAAGATAGTGAACCATATGGCTCGGCCACAATTGGATCGTCCGAAGCGTGCATGCTGGGTGGGTTGGCGCATAAATGGAATTGGAAGGAGGCCCGGGAAAAAGCCGGTAAGGATGCCAGCAAACCAAACATGGTGACCGGAGGCAATGTCCAGGTCGTCTGGAAGAAATTCATGCGCTATTTCGACGTCGAACCACGCCTCGTTCCCTTAAAGCCCGGCAATTACCGGCTGACCGCTGAACGTCTCGATAAGTACGTCGATGAGAACACCATCTGTGTGGTTGCCATCGCCGGCCAAACCTTTACCGGTGAGGACGACAACATCCAGGATATCCACGATTGGCTCGATGCATACGAAAAAAAGACCGGCATATCCATTCCGATGCATATCGATGGGGCTTCCGGTGGTTTCGTGAATCCATTTCTATATCCTGACTACAAGTGGGATTTCCGGCTGCCGCGGGTACAGTCGATCAACGCCTCAGGGCACAAATACGGTCTTGTCCCGCCCGGTTTGGGCTGGATCGTATTCAGGGACCGCAAGGTGTTCAATGAAAACCTGGTGTTCTACGTGAACTACCTCGGCGGCGAGGCGCCGACCGCGACCCTGAACTTCAGCAAAAGCTCGGCGACGGTTCTTGTCCAGTATTTCAACTTCCTGCGGTTGGGGCGTGAGGGCTACACGCGCATCATGAAACACACGCTGGAACACGCCGAGTATTTGCGCGACCGCCTCACCAAATCCGGAAAATTCCAGATCATGAATGAAACCCAGCGTATCCCGGTAGTTGCGCTCACGTTGGACAAATCCGTGAAGAAGTACAACGAGTTCGACATCTCGAATAAAGTCCGCGAACGAGGCTGGATTCTGGCTGCCTATTCGATGCCGCCCGATGCCCAGGAGGTCAACAGTCTCAGAATCGTGGTTCGGCCTCACCTCAACCGAAATGTTGCCGAGCTTCTCGCAGGTGATATCGAACGTGCCTGCGACTTTCTTGAGATTCACGGCGGCAATGCGACGCCTCCGAAGCTGCACGCGCACGCGAAGACCTCCGTCGCCAAGTGTTGATATGTCGGCAGCCTCAAGCAGAGCTGACGTATTGACCAATTGAAAATTGATGCGGGAGGACCCGGCGCGCTGATCAGCCGATTCGGGCCGGGTCCTCCATCAAGAAAGGAAAAGATACTCATGACTAAAAGACTTCACATCCGCAGGAGGAACCCGTGTGTGAGTGTGCGATCGGTAATGGGGATCGGTGCCATCGCCATCCTGACGATTATGATTGTTCTGGCGGTCGGCAGCGCCCAGGCCAAAGGAACCGACCAGAATCCAACGATGCATTCCGGCAAGAGCACTCAGGGGGTTAACACCACCATTCTGCTCGCAGCCAAGGATTCACATGCATCCGATACGGCACAGAAGGACACCGAAAAGGCCGAGGCCAAGGCGCCGGAGGGGCCACCGCCCAGCAAATTCTGGATTGTTAACACGCTGCGGAATAATCCTGTGCTGGTTATTTTCATTACACTGGCCCTGGGTTACTATATCGGCGCCATTAAATTCGGCCAATTCAGTTTAGGTGCGGTGACCGGCACGCTGTTGATGGGTGTGCTCATCGGCCAACTGCAAATCGCCATCTCACCCCAGCTGAAAACGATGTTCTTCACCATGTTTCTGTTTGCCGTCGGTTACAGCGTGGGGCCGCAGTTCGTGCGCGGGGTTGCGCGGGACGGCGCACCTCAGGCGTTTTTTGCCGTGGTCGTGTCGGTCCTTTGCCTGCTGTGTACCTGGTTGGCAGCCAGAATCGCCGGCTTCGATGTGGGGCTTGCCGCCGGACTGTTGGCGGGCACACAGACCATTTCCGCCTCCATTGGCCTGGCCACCGACGCCATCAATAATTCCGGCATCAGCAATCCCAAGGAGATGCTCAACCAAATCCCCGTCGCGTACGCCATCACCTATCTCTGGGGCACCATCGGCACCGGCGTCATCCTCTCAATCCTCGGGCCCAAGCTGCTCGGGGTCAACCTCGAAGAGGCCTGCAAGCAATATGAGGCCGAAATGTCCAAGGGACAGCCGGAAGGTGGCATGAACTCCGCCTGGCACCAGCTTCAGATGCGCGCCTTTGTGGTTGCCGAGGACAGCCCGGGCGCAGGTAAAGCCGTGGCGGAAGCCGAGACCAGACACAAGGACGCGCGCATGTATATTGAACGCATCCGGAGAAACGGTGAAATCATTGACTTTGATTTCAACACAATACTCGTGCCCGGCGATTTGGTAGTCGTCTCCGGACGCACCGAGGCGCTGATTGATCTTGGCCAGCAGGGCAAGGAAGTTGCCGACAAGGAGCTGCTCGACATTCCCGTCGAATCGGTGGACCTGGTCATCACCAGTAAAGAAGTCAACGGCAGGACGCTGATTGACCTGGCCCATGAAGACTTTGCCCGGGGCGTCTATCTGCAGAAGATCACCCGCGGTGCGACGAGCGTCGACATTCCTATTCTGGCCCAGACCACGGTCCAGCGCGGCGACATCCTCAAGCTCGCTGGGACGAAGACCCACATCGCGCGGATCGAAAAGGCCATGGGCTATGCCGACCGCTCGTCGGATGCGACCGATATGGTATGGGTCGGCTTGTTCATCCTCGTTTTTGGCCTGATCGGTGCAATGACGATGAGGATCGGCGGCGTCCCCGTCACCCTCTCGGTGTCGGGCGGCGTGCTGATCGGCGGTCTGGTGCTGGGCTGGCTGCGCTCGGTGCACCCCACTTTCGGCCGTCTGCCGGCACCGACCCAGTGGTTCATGAACTCCGTTGGGTTGAATGTCTTTATCGCCATTGTCGGGATCTCGGCCGGGCCGGGTTTTGTGGCCGGGCTCAAAGCCAACGGTATCAATCTGTTTCTTTGGGGTGTCTTTGCCACGTCGGTGCCCATGTTGGCCGCGCCGTTTATCGGCAAATACCTCTTCAAGTTCCATGATGCCATCAACCTGGGGTGCTGCGGCGGTGCCCGCACCAGCACAGCCTCGGTGGCCATGGTAGGTGACGTGGCCAAGAGCAATGTCCCCATGCTGGGCTACACCGTGCCCTATGCCGTCAGCAACACCCTGCTCACCCTCTGGGGCATGGTGATCGTGCTGTTGATGACATGACACGTGTCGAAAAATGATACGCAACCAGACGAGGACACCGTCGAGACGAACAGAAATGAATTCAATCCAGTGAGGAGAAAACCATGGACGCATTGAACCTG
>JBATHN010001028.1:0-1695 GCA_049666885.1 Desulfobacterales bacterium | reverse complement strand
AGTAGTAAAAAGAAAAGTAATTATCGCCTTGTAAAAAAATAACCTCCTGATAGCATAAAGGCGCCAAAAACAAAAACCCACAGCTAAAAGGAGGTTATCATGAACGACACTGACCTTAGCAGGATCGAGGGGTTCCGTCAACTCAAGGGTGAGATTCGGGGTTCGGATCGTCATTTGATCGTCGGAATCGATATCGCCAAGAGCAAGCATCACGCTTTCCTGGGAACCGCAAACGGTAAGAGCGTTCTGAAAGGCTTGATCTTTGAAAATTCACGACAAGGGCTGGAGAAGCTTCTAACCCGTGTGCAGTTTTACATAGACCGCGACGGTTTCCGCAACGTCGTTTTCGGTGTTGAACCAACCAGTGTGTATCATAAGCCCATGGCAGAGCAGCTCATCGAGCACGGTCACATGGTTGTGTATGTCACCAATGAAGCCATAAAGAAAAACCGGTCATTGCTCGATGGGCGCTGGGACAAAAACGACACCAAAGATGCAGCCAACGTGGCCGATCTTATCAGCCAGGGAAAATGCAACTATTATGATCTGCCCGGCATGCCGATCCGTGAGCTGCGCAGTCTGCTGTTGCTGCGAAAGCGTTTAAAGAAGCAGCTTCACAGCTGCCGGGTGCGCATCCGCAACAACCTGGTCGCACAGTACTTTCCGGAGCTCGACAAATCGTGGAATCAGGCCGAAGACGAGAACCTGGCCATAGTGCGCTGGTTTTTGTCTCCCGCGAAAATTCGATCTTTGGAATTTGAAGACTTTTTTAATCGGGTAACAAAGCGCTGCCGAGGCATCCGTCAACATCGTCGCCTACGCACAATTTGGGAGATGGCCGGCGAATCGATCGGCTGTCGCCCCGGCGCTGCGATGCAACTTGAAGCAAAAGTACTTACGGAGAGTATCAAAAACACCAAAGAGCAGATCGTAAAAGTCGATAAGGAAATCGAAAAGATTTGCGGTAGCTGTAAGGAGTATACCTACCTGCTGACAATCCCGGGATTCGGGCCTTATGTGTCGGCAGTCGTGTTGGCCGCGATCGGTAACCCGCACCGTTTTGAAAACATCCAGCAGCTCAAACGTTTGGCAGGACTTGATTTGAATGCTTCGCGTAGCGGCAAAAGAAGCAGCAGCGCCGTGCCGGTTATCAGCAAGAAGGGCAAGGGTGATTTGCGCTATGCTCTTTACCAGGCAGCCTTGGTGGCTTCGAGTTTGACAGTGCAATTCAGGGCTTACTACCACAGCATTCTAAAAGGCCGAGAAAGAGAAAAAGGCATTGGCACCAAAATGCGCGTCAAACTGGCGACTAAATTCTTGGTAATCGCCTGGACCTTGATGAAGAAAAAAGAGCCGTTCAGCCCGTCATATCTGAAAACATAGCTTGAATCGAACAGACTTCGGCGAGAGAGCCCCAGCATGGACGTAGAGGCATTGAGACCTCCGGAGGGACAATTAAGGGCCTCTCGCTGAGCCCCAAACTTTGACAAGGGATGATGGGTGATCCCGCTGCGGCAGGGATATACCGTATAAACGTAACGATCAAGTAAGGGCTCATTCATAAGCGAGAGCATCCGCCGAACTTCTTAACTAAAAACGTATAGGAGTAGTGTGTCCACTTGATCACAATAATTACAACTATTTGTTATCAATATAAAAAATAAAAGCTTGACAGGGAGAATACAGGATGTCCCT
>JBATHN010001027.1:0-2035 GCA_049666885.1 Desulfobacterales bacterium | reverse complement strand
GACCCGTACAGCGCAAATATCAAGGCCTGGATCGAGGAAGACAGCGAGTACACTGCCGCCTGGATTTATGATCGTTTGGGTAACATGGGCTTTATCGGAAGTTATGAGATCGTCAAGCGCCGGGTGCGAAAGATCAAGGAGAATTACCACAAAGTGGCCTACATGCGGTTCGAGACCGAGCCCGGATACCAGGCCCAGGTGGATTTTGGTGAGTTCCAGGTGTTGAGACCGGATGGCGGTGTCACCAAACTATATCTTTTTTCGATGATATTGGGTTACTCCCGCAAGATGTATGCGGAGCTAATCGAGCGTTGTGACCTGCCGACCTTTCTGGATTGCCATATCCGTGCCTTTGACTATTTTGGCGGTGTTCCCGACCAGGTTCTGTACGACCGGATGCGCAACGTCTATCTCGGCAAGGTTGCCGGTAAAAAGAAGTTCAACGACACCCTCATGGGTTTTGCCTTGCATTATGGCTTTAAACCGGAAGTGGCCCCGGCCTATGCTGCCTGGGTGAAGGGCAAGATCGAACGGCCCTACAGTTTTATCCGCGAAGGGTTCTGGCGTGGCTATGGGTTTATCTGCCTTGAAACCGCCAATCAAGACCTTTGGCGCTGGATTTTAAAGAAAGATGAACGGGTGCATGGAACGACCCATGAAAAAGTGACGGATCGATTCTACCGTGAGAAGCCGCATTTGAATAGGCTGCCGCCCCAGGCATTTGACACGTCTTACCGGATCTATCGCAAGGTCCATAAAGACTGCACGGTTCGCTTTGAAGGCAACAGCTATGTGGTTGCGCATACGCTTGTGGGCAAGCAGATCATATTGCGAGTCAAGAACAGAACGATGCGGATTTTTTACAATGACCGCCTGGTGGTGACTTACCAGATTCCTGATGGGAAAGGGCATCTGGTTCAGGACAAGCGTTTTTACGACGCCTTGAAAAAAGATCGTGAGATGAACCGGCGAAAATATAAAACCGGTCGCCGCATAAAGGGTCGGGCCAAATACACGATCAGTCCCAGCAAACCGCAGTATGACATGGATGTCGAGGTCCGGCCGATCTTTGTTTATGACCAGCTGGTCGGGGAGGTGCGGCCATGAGCAACACACTTGTCCTCGACCGGATCGAATCTAACCTGACCCGGTTGCGTTTGCCCAGGATCAGAGAAATTTTGGAACGCATTGTCAAGGAAGCTGAGAAGCAGGATAAAAGCCATCTGAGCTTTCTGGATGAACTCCTGGAGGAGGAAGTGGCGCACAAGGAGCAACGGCGGATTGAAATTGCCCTGAAAATATCCGGGCTGCCGTTCATTAAAAGCATCGATGAATTTGATTTTACGTTCCAGCCCAAGCTGGACAGGCAGAAGGTTATGTCTTTGTTCGACCTTACGTTTATCCAGCAGCACGGCAACGTGATCTTCCTTGGGCCGCCGGGTGTCGGCAAAACGCACCTGGCCGTCTCCCTGGCATTGAAAGCCTGTCAGTTCGGATTGAGCATTTATTTTACCAATATGGAAGATCTGATCAAAAAACTCAAAAAAGATCATGAAGCCGGGCGGCCAGGAAAAGGCCGTAGTTATTACAAGTCGTCCCTGGTGGTTGTTGATGAAGTGGGTTATACGCCCATCAGCCGGGAGGAATGCAATCTGTTCTTCAGATTTATTGCCAACCGGTATGAAAAGGCCAGCACGGTTATTACCTCGAACAAGGCCTTCTCCGATTGGACGGAATTGTTCCACGATCCGATCATTGTAACAGCAATATTAGACCGACTGCTCCATCATAGTGTGGTTATCAATATCAAAGGCAACAGCTATCGTTTGAGGGGAAAAGTAAAAGAAAAAGCGGTGAATGAGCTTCAAAAGCTGAATTGATGTGGCTCATTTCTCACGACCCAAAATGGCTCAATTTTAAACGACCGTTGACAAGAGCAGATCGTCCAACTTTCATATAACATCAGCGGATAGTGCAATGATAAAACATTTGTGTCGCTGTATTTGGTTTCAAGGCGTATATTGGAAATATGGAC
>JBATHN010001026.1:0-3358 GCA_049666885.1 Desulfobacterales bacterium | reverse complement strand
TCATGTTATTAATGAACACTACGATAAAAAAGGAAAGCAATTTGATGGCGTAAAGACTGACAGCACTTTTTCGACAGGACCGTGCCGGCTGCATTGGCCAGACTGACTGTGACAGCGAGCGATACCTGCTGAATCGACTGATTCGACTTTGCACTGTTCATACTCTGATGTATCTGCCTGAGCCTCTTCATAATGCCGACTGTTACTTCTTCGAATGCGCCGTATAGTGTGACTATTTAGTCAGGATCGAAGGGCCGATCCAACCACCGCGTTGGGTAGCGCCTGATTCGACGAACCGACCCTCCTTTAGCACGGCCATTAATATTAACATTCATCTAAGAAAGGAGGAGTCCCATGGCTTTCAGAGATTTGTTTCTTCCCAAAATTGCCCATTCAAACCCCGAAGTTCGTATAAAAGCTGTCAAAGGTGAAACAGACAAAGCATTATTGCAACGGGTCATTGAAAACGATCAGGATCCGGAAGTGGTCAAAACCGCCCAAAAGCGCATCGAGGAGTTGACCGCCTGAAAAAGGCCCAATTATCACCAGTGGCCGGAGCCGCCGAATGCCGGGTGGCGGAATAAAAAGAACCTGTCGCCCGGCAGCTCTGACCGTTAGCGGTTAACCGTATGCATTTACGGCTGAAATAGTCCGCCAACCTCCGAGCACCACTTATCAAGTGTTTCGATAAATTCATCCTCTTCAAACTCCCGACCCCGTTGGAGCGACGGTTACCCATTGCGACCACATTTCGTTGTGGATCGACCCGCAAAATTAATTGCCATAGAAATATATCCGATCCAAAACCATTCCTCTTATTTTGAACCCCAATAGCAATTGTTTTAGAGGAACGCCTTCACGTATTTGCAGGTCAATGAGCCAGAGAACCAATAGTTTCATGCCGATAGGGCGTTCTGACAAGCACAGGACCCCGTCTTAAAAATCGATAGACTTGCTTTTAAAAGTCGTGTTACCAGGTGGTTGCAAAACCAAGTGGTTTGATGTAAACGGCTTTTGGTGAATCCAGATCCCCACCGGAATGCGGAACTCTCCATCCGTATTTTAAGCTTAGCCCCCGTAGCTCAGTGGATAGAGCAATGGATTCCTAATCCATGTGCCGCGTGTTCGATTCACGCCGGGGGCACCAATAATTTCAAATAAACACTCATGGCCCTTCGGGCCACCAGGGTGCATGAAAATGATGCGCCGGAGCCCGGATGAACGGTTGAGAACGGCGGCTGACTGTCTAAATCGCCTACGGGGTCTTAGGCCGGACCCAATGTCGATACCGCATAAAAGACACAACATTGGGAAACAATCCCGAACCCCTTATTTGGAGACGGGCCTGGTCCGGGCTTAGAGCCTGTTGGCGGCGAGTTTCAGCCGCCTTTCGAAACCGGTTATACGGGCGGAGGCGCCTACCTTTTTCGGTTGTGTCCGTTAAGCCCGTTAAGTCCCGCCGCGGGATTGAGCCGGTTATGTTAGGCTATGGATGTGAACCAAATTCTATTTTCGTGTTAAATTCCACACTTTCTCCCCGGTTTTCTCATCTGTCACCAGGTTGTAACCAATAATCAAATTTTCCTGTTTTTGTGCCGCTTCGAGGTTGGTCGGGTGCAGGATATGCGATTAGACTTTTAGAGATATAAGATGCAGTTGTCCTTACTCACCTCCTTCTGTTTTTTTCTGTTGGGTGTCTCTAAAAGGCCACCAGGGGTTTAATTCTTCTATCGCATCGAAAAATTCATCGAAATCTATGCCGTGGTGCTTTGCCAAGTCGTTATACATTTTATAGGTGCTTGGATGATACCTGTCCTGGGCCAAGCTGCTCATGAGTTCCTCAACTGTTGTGTCGTGAAATCTGCAAAGGGCCACGATAACCGCAGTATGTATAAATAGTTTTTGTTTTAACGAATCCATTTCTTCCCGCAACTGTTCAATTTCAGTCTTTTCTTCCTCCATAAAAGCCCCTCGCTTTTTTTCTCATGTTTAAAATCGGGAAGGAGATAAAGGTCGCACCCTTGTCAGCTGCGCTTGCCGATCTCCAATTTCTGGATACATTTTAGAGAATGGGGTAACTTCAATTATTTTTTGAAAGTTTGACCGGCTCGCGTCCGGGAGCGGAAATTCCGCGGCGCTCGAGCAGCGAACCGTCCAGCCGGTAAAGGTCTATCAGTGCCTTGAGGTAGTTGGCAAGGGCCCGCACCTCGGCGATCCGACTGACCAACAGATCCCGTTGAGCCTGAGCCACCAGAAAACTGGTTGATTTTCCCACTCGCAGTTTTTCGGATTCGGTGCGGAGTTTTTCCTCGTCGAACATGCGGGTGACCGATGAGGCGGCAATCTGCTGTTTGGTACGGTTGACCGCTATGTAAGCGGTGCGCACGTCGACTTCCACAAGCTGTGAAAGGTTATCCAGAGCTTTTTGCGCCTGGTCCCTTGTCAGCAGCGCTCGCCGCTGAAGGGCTTTTGCCTCCCGATTGAAAACAGGGTAATTAAATCTGACACCCGCAAGGGCGTCATAACGGTCTTTGGTGATATTGCTGATGGATACGCCAAAGGAATTCGCATATCCGCTTTTGCCGAGCGTGATGAACAGATTCAGTAAGGGCAGCAATCCGTTCTGAGTTTTGACGAGCTCTAAATTGCCGCGTAAAATTTCCAAACGGGCCTGGTTCAAAATCGGACGCATGCGCATTGATACGGCAACATACAGCCCAACGTCTTCAAGTTTGATTTCAGGCAAGGTCGGCTGATGGATTAGATCAACATCCCGCTGCCAGATTCCCGGCCCCGCGGGATTGAGCAGCCGAAGCAGTTGCAGGCGAATGGATTCCTTGTTGGCCCGTGCTTCGATGAGAGCCTGCTCCTGTGCCGCGACTTCGGCCTGGACGGCCGCCAATTCAGCTCGGGCCAATCGGCCGACGGCGATCAGTTCTTTGGTCTCGTCGAGTTGCTGACGAGCGACTTTCAGTGACTCCTCAACGATTTCGATCTGACGCCGGGCCAGCGCATAGTCCCAGTAAATGCGTTCCACCTCCGCCACCAGAAATTCGGTAAACCCTCGCAACTCATATTCCGACATGCGCGTTTCCAGGCGTGCCTGCTGAAGTCGAGCCAGATTGACATCTGTTCCGTATCCCCTCAACAGCGCTTGAGTAAGCGTCATGCCCAAGCGGGTTTCGTAAAAGGTGTCATCGTAAAGAGATGAGTCGTTCATTTGCGTGCCGGCTTCAAGGGCAACCGTCGTGCCGGTCGGGAAGTATTGCACCAGAGAAATGATGCCGTCGGCAGAATCGGTGGTGAAATCCTCAGTATCGGATCCGGATCTTGCGAGGCGTTCTCCTTTGACCCTGCC
>JBATHN010001025.1:0-2346 GCA_049666885.1 Desulfobacterales bacterium | reverse complement strand
GATACAGACACGGGCTCATGTCGCAGAGAATCGGAAGGCGGCCGTTGTCTGAGGCCGCCAGCAGGGCTTCGCCGAGTTCGCGGGCCTTATCCGCTGCCGAAGCGTCCATGCCCTTGCTGGCAAACGGCATGCCGCAGCACAAGCGGTTCATCCGTTCGGGATATATGACCTCATATCCGGCTTTTAGAAGCAACTCTTCGGCCTTGTGAATCAGAGAGACCGCTTCGCTTCCACTGGCAGGCCCCATGGTCCGGTTGATGCAGGACGGAAAATAGACCGCCGCGTTCGGCCCGGGTCGTCCACCGTTTTTCGGTTTTACCTTCGCCGCCGCTCCGGGCATGGCCGGTGTCCAGAGTGGCAGTCGATTGCGGGACAATCGCCGCGCCGCACTGGTCAGGGCTGTCATCCGCTCGGTTCCCAGCAGGGCATGCGCCTTGTCGAGCACGGCGAGCCCGATACGGCCGGCTTCGGTGACAACATCCATCCGTCCGGCCACGCTTTGGCCCACTCGACGGGCGGTCGGCGTGAGTTGATCCGCCCGCAGCGCCTTGATCAATTTTCCGGTGTCGATCTCCACCGGGCAGGTGAGGGCGCAGAGTCCGTCGGCTGCACAGGTCTGGTCGCCATAATAATCATATTCCCCTTTCAGTTCCGCGAGCCGTTCGGGGTCCTGTCCCGAGGAGGCGAGCCGCGTCATCTCCCGATACACGACGATGCGTTGACGCGCCGAAAGGGTAAAGTCGTGCGACATGCAGCTGCGCTCGCAGAAACCGCATTCGATGCAAGTGTCGACAATATCGTGCGCCTTCGGCATCGGTTTGAAATGTTTGATATGGGCTTCCGGATCGGGGTTGATGATGACGCCGGGGTTGAGCATGTTGTCCGGGTCGAATATAGCCTTGATCTCGCGCATGACGGCGTAGATCCGCTCACCCCACTCCCGCTTCACGAAAGGTGCCATGTTGCGGCCGGTACCGTGTTCGGCCTTCAATGAGCCGTCGTATTTGTCTACCACCATCGTGACGATATCGTCCATGAAGGCCTTGTACTTCGAGATTTCTCCGGCGTCCGCGAAGTCGAGTGCCAGCACGAAGTGAACGTTACCGTCGAAGACGTGCCCCCAGATGATGGTGTCTTCATAGTCGTAACGTTTGAAGTGTTCCTGCAGTTCGAGCAGACAATCCCTGAGGTGTTCGATCGGTACGGCGATGTCCTCGATGATGACCGTCGTTCCTTTCTGGCGACCGATGCAGGCCGACGGGAACAGACCCTTGCGGATGTTCCACAGGGCCGCCGCCTGATCGGGATCGGTCGAGAACTCGAATTCACGGGCCATGGCGAAACCATCGAATTTAGACATGATCGCTTCTATTTGTTGTTGCAGGCTTTCGGGATCGGCGGCAGCTGTCTCGACCAAAAGGGCGGTAACGGATCCTGCGAGAGTCTTGATGTAGGGTGGCATGCCGGGTTTGTCTTCCACCGAACGGAGCGCCGCCCGGTCCATCAGTTCGGCGGCACTCACGCGGCATTCTTTCAACAGCCAGACCGCCTCGCAGGCCCTGGCAATGTCCGGAAAGAGCATCAATGCGGTTGCTTTGTGGGTCGGTTCGTCGAGCGTGCGGAAAGTGACCTCGGCGATAAACCCCAACGTTCCTTCCGCTCCGATCATCAGGTGCTGGATCATGTCGATCGGGTCGTCATAATTGATCAGGGCATTGACGCTGTATCCGGTGGTGTTCTTGATCTGATACTTCCGTCGGATACGCGCCATGGTTTCCTGGTCGTCCTTGAGGTCTCGGGCGAGGGCGGTCACCCGATCGATAATGTCTGCGCGGTTTTTTATAAACGCGTTGCGGCTCTCCTCGCCGCGTGTGTCGAGGACTGTGCCGTCCGGGAAAATGATGCGCATACCCGTAACGGTGCCCATGCTGTTGTCATCGACACCGCTGGCCATTCCGCAGGCATTGTTGGAAACGATACCGCCGATCTTGGCCGAGTTGACTGAAGCCGGGTCCGGCCCGATCTTCTTGCCGTATGGGGCCAGGTAACCATTTGCTTCGGCACCCAGAATGCCCGCGCCGAGGGTGATTTCGCCCAGGTCCGGGCTGATGTGATAATCGCGCCACCCCTCGGGACCCAGAACCATCAGGACCGAATCGCTCAAGGCCTGGCCGGAGAGGCTGGTTCCCGCGGCCCTGAAAGTGACGGCGATTTGAAGAGCGCGGCAGGCCGCTAACACAGCCGTGGTTTCGGCTTCGGTTTCGACCTTGACGATGATTTTAGGGATCAGACGATAGAAGCTGGCATCCGTACCGTAGGCCAGGGTTCGCAGCGGGTCGACAATCA
>JBATHN010001024.1:0-2012 GCA_049666885.1 Desulfobacterales bacterium | reverse complement strand
CTGCTTTGGTCGGCCAAGGCTTCGGCCTGCAGACCACTCAGCGCCGCCGTGTCCGTCACGGCCGCCGGTTTTCTTTGCGACGGGCGGCTGCGGGCCCCGAGGAAAAGGTCTGCATCGCCGATGCGGGCCATGTAGCGCACGTCGATGGTCCCCTCGGAATTGACCCGCAGGTTGTCCAGATTTTCGGCCAGCGGTGCGAATGATTTGAAATAGCCCGGCGTGTAGGGTGTCCGGATCCAGATGAAATGATCGCTGTCCGGATCCTGTTCCACGGCCCAACCGCTGGTGTGCCAGTCCATTTTGCCGATCGGCGTAGCGGTGCAGATGCGGGGGATGACCCGATCGGAGAGGTGGGCCCGCAAATACACGGCCGTCTTAAGTCCTTGCGATATCGGCGTCCAGTATATGCTGTTGCCATGGATGGGGCTGCAGGGGATATAGATGTAGTGTAGCTCTGCCCCGGCCCCTCGCAGCAGGTTGAAGAGCCTAACCAATTCCGGTCCTTGATCGTTGCAATCTTTCAGGAACGGCGTTTGCACATACACGGCAATGCCGTTTTTGACGAGTTCGGTTATGATCTCCAGGCTGTCCGGCGAAATCTCGTCGGGATGGATGAAATGGGTGGCCAGTTCCAGGCGCTTTTCTTTTTGCTGCAGTTCGAGGTTTTTCATCTTCAGGTAGTTGAGCAGATCGCCGTCGTGCCCCAGAAAGAGGTGCGGGTAATAGGCCACCGCCCGGGTGGCCAGACGCAGGGTTTGGACATGCGGAATGTCGCTGAGACCGTCGATGGCGCAGGCCATGTTGGCCCGGTTGAGAAAAGGGTCCCCGCCGGTGACAACCACCTCTTTGATACCGGGTGACAAACGCACGTGTTCCAGGGCCTGGTTGACGTCGGATGTGGTGGGGTTGTCCTGGTTGCGTGAATCCTTGTGCTTGCGAAAACAGAACCGGCAGTAAACCGGGCAGCTCATGTTCAGCAGAAAGATGACGCGGTTCTGGTACATCTGTTCCAGCAGTCCCTGGTGGAACTGGCCGATCCAGGTGTTGGTGTGACCGGTCTGATCGAGTTCCTCGACGAAGGGCAGATACTGGTAAGCCACTGCACGGGACACCCGCATCTGGCGGATGGTGTGCATCGAAAGTCGCACCGGATAGGTGTCGATCACCTTTTGCAGGTCATCCCGTTCGGCCTCCGGAACGGCCATGCCGGTCAGCTTCTCCAATTGGGCCACCGTCCGGACGCTGGTAAATTTGTTGCCGGGAAGCAGCTTTTCGAGGAGCGCCACGAGCAGCAGCTGCGGCAGATCCACGCCGTTAATGCGCACCGGGGTCACGTCGCGACTGATAGCCGGCGTCAGTTGACGGACGAGTTCGCTGCAGAAACCGCGGGGGTCGCCGGCAAAGCCGCAAGCCGTCATCAGTCGCACAAATTTCGTCTGGCCGTCTCCAGCTCCGATCACGTCGCAGAAAGACCGGCCCATGAGCGACGGCACACCGTAGTAGTCCAGAAATGAGATGATTTCATTGCTGATTTCTGCGAACGACATCTGCAGAGACTCACCGGAGTGATCGAACGTCACTGTGTCGATGGTGTCTTCGATGACCATAGTTGCCTCTCTACTTCTCTTTCCACTCGGGGTTGCGTCTGTCCAGAAAAGCCTTGACACCTTCGGTTGCATCCTCTGTGGTGCACAGGCGCGCAAAGGCTTCGTTCATGTACTCGAAAGCCTGAGTGTAGTCCATGTCGGCCGAGGCGTAAAATGCTTTTTTGGCAATCTGAAGGGCAACCGGACTCTTTTGTGCCAATCGCGCCGCCCACCTGCGGGTCTCCGTTTCCAACTCGTCCGCAGGGACCACTTTGTTCACCAGGCCCATTTCCAGGGCTTCACCAGCTTTGAGCAGTTCGCCAAAAAACAGCATTTCGAGCGCGCGCTTTCGGCCCACCGATCGCGACACCGGAATGACCGGCCCGACGCAGTTCAGGCCGACATTGATGGCGGTCAAGCCGATGC
>JBATHN010001023.1:0-7861 GCA_049666885.1 Desulfobacterales bacterium | reverse complement strand
CGGTTCCATAATTACCTCCGATAAAAGAGACTGTCTCTGTCTTCCTTTAAAGCCTTATCAAATTGGATGGAAAAAAGGTATGCGTTCACAGGGCACCGCATCTGCTTTGTTTTCGGGCACTTGAAGTACAAAAGTACGTCTTCGCGCCCGACGCCTTGCATCTGCGGCACCCTGTAAACGCATACAATTAGGTGGTTTGAAGCGCATCGGACGTTGCAACCCTGTGAACGGTTACGAAAAAAGAGTTCCGTTTCGGCAATAAAGGTTTCTCCCAATCCGAAACCCTAATTTTTTTTCAGACTAATATTAACACCGACACCACCGGTAAAGCAGTCGGGCGTACAAAGGATTCTGGGATTGGAACCAACGTACCTTTTTGCTTTTTCCATAGCATCCTTAAAGGTTGATGTGGGGATAAAACCCATACCACGAGCATAGGCAGGCGCCTTGGCTCCGGCTATAAAAACGGCGCTGGTGTAAGGCGCCAAAACGCCACCCCCGCTGATCATGGACATCGCATGAAAGGGATGATACGTGTTGAAGTTGGAGTATTTGAAGCAATATTCTGTATCTTCGGCGATACGAATCATATCGTTTGAAGCCAGGAACTCGGGAATACTGCAGTATTTCTGAAGCGATTCATAGGTTTCTTTGTAGGACGGGAACCAGTTGTCATTAAACCAACCGTCGCAAATGCTTGCGGCAATGACCACCCCGCCTTCCCGAAAGGCGTTCCAGCAACGTGACAGTTGTCCTCCAATGGCCAGGCTCATCAGACAGGGATTGGTGCCCATACCCGGGCCGTAATGAAAATTTCTAGGGACACCGATGATGAGGACATCCGCCGGTTCATCCATGTCAAGGGAGAGATTGGTCCGTTGATCGGCCAAGGGCCAGGTTGCTTCTTCAATCAGGCCGAGACGCCCGGCCTTGACATCCAAAACCTGGGCCTTTCGTCCGAGAACGGCGTCCACACCGAATACTTTTTTTCCAATGCCTTCTTCCATGGCCAGGCCAATTGAATTGAACTGACGGCGCATATGGGACTTCGTCGAAGCGCCGAGCCAGTCCCGGCGGTGCATGGTTTCGGGACAGTGATGGGACCCGATTGAACGCCAACCGGAATGGCCCGTGACCAGCATTTTATAGCCACCACTATACCCGCCATATGGATTGCCGGCGCAATGACCGACAACTATTGGAAGATCGGCGTCGGCCAGAAGCTGGTTGCACTGGATAACGTTGCCCATCTCATCCACACCATAGTTACGCAAGCCTGGATCTTCGGCGTCATGATTAACGATTCGGCCGGGATAAAAAAGATCGACGATTTTCTTACCAAGATACCAATACCATTCCTCCAAGGTGTTCTGACGATGGAGTCCCACAGCGCAGAGCAGGGTTATATTTTCTATCTTGGCACCACCTTTCAGCAACTCTTCCACGATGATGGGAATGGCGATGCGGCGATGCGCTTTGTCGTGGGCGCCACCTTTGACCCGGTCCGGAAAACCGATCACGATTTTTTTGTTCGGTCCACTCAATTCTTTGAGCGGTGGAAATCCGAGTGGTTTCTTCAGCGCACGGCGGACGGCTTCGGTCGGATCTACTTCAGGCGGATCGTTATCCAATCGGCCAAGATTGAAAACAGTTGCCGAATCGGGCAGTTCAATGCCCATTTTGCCGTCACCATAATCTAACTGGACTTCTCTCATAACTCATTTATCCTTTCACTGTCATACATGGACTACTATGGCCGAATTCTGGTCAAGCGCCGGATTGATCACTTTTTCGATACGATTTCAATATGCTCCTTGACAGCATTTTCGATGCTGTATGAGGGCTTCCAACCAATTTCCCGACGCGCGGCGCTGTCGTCATACGCCGCTGGATATGGAGACTGCCTGCCTCCGTCTGCGACCAGTGTTATTTTCGCATCGGGCTTAAATGTTTGAGCAACATTTACGACATCCCGGATCGAATAGGCACCGCCGGCAATATTGTATATTCGTTGGGTGGGGGTTTCAGCATCATAAAGCGTCATAATCGCTTTAACGGCGTCTTTAACGTACAACCAGTCTCCGGTCTCATCCGGGTTGGAGACAACTAGTGACTCGCCACGGGCAACGGTATCCAAAATAGCCGACGACCACAGGGCCGTGATGCCCCGGGTCCGTCCCGGTCCAAAAACCCAAGTGAATCTCAACGCTCGCGCATCGAGTCCATGCTTGCGGTAAAACCATTTCAGAAGATGCTCCGAGGCCAGTTTGGTTTGACCGTAAATCGTTTCCGGATTTTTAACCGCATCATCGGCTACCGGTTCGCTTACATCGCGTCCGAAAACCGAAATGGAACTGAGCATGATGAACCGATTCACTTTCATTGCCACGGAAGCATCCAGCAAGTGGAGCGTTGATTCCATATTGACCTGAAAGCCCATGCGCGGATTTTCCTCGCACGGCCCGGCCAGAATCGAGCCAAGGTGAAACACGTCAGTGATTTTCTCGGTCATCATAACACGGTACAAATCCGGTCCCGAACTCAGATCCCCTTGAATATAAGTAATTTTGTCAAGAATCGGGACCAAAGCTAACGGCTCCCTGGCCAGATCGAATGCTGTTACTTCAAATCCTCTGTGCAGCAACTCAGGGATTAAGTATGACCCAATAAATCCAGCACCGCCGGTCACTAATGCTCGCACGACTCACCTCCAAAAAATTCTTCTTTCATTCAATAAACAAGCGACTCTCGCCATCCACAACCGCATATTGAACCTGAAAGATAGGTCATTGCCGTTGTTTTTGAAATTCCTCCCGAACGACCTTGTCAATTTCGGCTCGAATCTTGACAAATTCTGGAGCTGTTTTGACCGAAGCCTTGCGAGGATAGGGAATGTCTATCGGGATAACTTCGCGGATGCGTCCCGGCTTGGATGCCATAATCACCACGCGAGTGGATAAAAAAGTGGCCTCTTCGACGCCGTGGGTGATAAAGACAACGGTCTTCTTTTCTTCCTCCAGAATATCCAGCAATGATTCCTGCATGAACTGTCGTGTCTGGGCATCTAACGCCCCAAAGGGTTCGTCCATGAGCAACACCTGCGGATTGACCGCATAAGCCCTGGCGATGGCCACACGTTGTTTCATACCGCCTGATAGTTCCTTGGGGTAGGATTTTTTGAAATCTTGAAGCCCGACCAATTCTAAAAAATGATCGACGATTTCATCAATTCGATCGTGCGCTGTCTTGTTGGCGGACAGCTTCAACCCAAACGCGACATTTTCTACCACAGTTAGCCAAGGGAAAATGGCGTACTGCTGAAAAACGACACCCCGCTCCGGTCCGGGGCCTTTGATAGGTCTGCCGTCCAGGCAGGCCTGTCCCGTGTTTGATTTGAGGAATCCGGCCAGAACGTTGAGTAACGTAGTTTTACCGCATCCTGACGGACCGACGATAGAGATAAATTCTCCAGGTTCTATCTTAAGATTCACGTCCTTCAAGGCTTCAAATGTTCCAGAGGCCGCTTGGTAGGTGACGCCTACCCCTTCTATTAATATCCCTTTTTCCATGATTGCCTCAACCCGATACGTTTTCTTTTCCGTACGCTTGTTAATCGTTGGTGCTACCCATGCCTCCGGAAAATATTCGAGGCCCCCTGCACGACCCGCCTCATGTGCGTTTTTCCTGCCACGCCGTGGCTCGCCGTTCGATAGCTCGGACGATGCTGTCCATCACCAGCGAAATCGCGCCTATGAGCAGCACGCCGAGGACCAATGGCGCCATCTGGAAAAAATTTTGTGCCTCCACCATCATCGCTCCGATGCCTTTCTGGGCGGCAATCAGTTCGGCCGCGACCAGCGTGGCCCAGCAAACGCCCAATGAAACCCGGCAGGCGGTGATGATATGGGGGTAGAGTTGGGGGAGAATAATCTTGTAGAACATCTCCAAGTTGTTAACCCCGAGCGTTTGGGCAGCCCTCCCATAAATAGGCTCAAGGCCGATCAAGGCCTGATAGATCACCACCAGGGCTGGAAAAAAGGAAGCATACGTCAGGACGATAATCTTTGACGTTTCGCCGATACCAAAAAAAATGATCATCAAAGGAATAAGAGCAATCGGCGGCAATGCGCGAAAGAAACTGACCAAGGGATCGACAATCAGCCGAATGACCCGAAACCATCCGATCAAGAACCCGAGGATGACAGCGGCGACGATCCCCAACGAAAAACCAATTAGAACCCTTACAAAGCTTGCATACATATGGGCTATCAGTGTTCCGTCCTTCAGGAACTGGACAAAAGCCTTACACACAGCGGCGAAGGAAGGAAACAGCTTGGGATTGACCAAGTGAGTCGCACGCCCCACTTCCCAAACCACAAGCACCAAGACGAACGAAGCGATGAAATAACCAATTTTTTCTATTTGCTGCCGTTTTTTAACGGCCTTGAATGTTTGGATGACATCATCCCGACTCGAATGATTTGTCATGACACCGCCCTCACTCTGCGATTTCATTTAGGGTTCCCTTCCGGATCTGCGCGGGAGGTGTAGCCCACACCTCCCGCGTGTCGGAACTATTGTTCAGCAACTGACAAGTACAGGTTTGGATCAAAAAAGTTTTCAGGCGGTACTACCTTCGGGATCGATCCTATTTCTACAAATACTTTCTGAACCTGTCCGATCCACTTGGCCACGGAACCGTCCTTGTAAAGCTTGATCCATTCTTTTGAGGTGAAAACTTTTTCTGCCTCCCAACCGGCTTGAATATCAGCGAAGGGAATTTCCGAGTAGGCCTTTGTGTGGATGAGTTTCAGAGCCTCGTCCGAATGGTTGATCAAGTAGTCATTGGCCGGAATCCAAGCCTTAATAATCTTCTTGAGCATATCCTTGTTGTTCTCATAGTTTTTGTTGGTGGCAACCCATCCACCCATGATAGCCGCATCCGGATAGAAGTCTGAAGCAGAACTGAGCATGATAGCACCTGGAACCTTTTCCCGAATCAAGACATGGAACGGAGACCAGGTGGCCACAAAAGGAACCGCACCAGTGATGAAGGCCGAAACCGCACCAGCCATGTCCATGCTGACGATCTCAACATCTTTGCTTGAGTCAATACCGTTGTTTTTCAAAGCGGTGTGCAGAAAAACATGCGCGGTTGTGCCTTTTACCGTGGCAATCTTTTTGCCTTTAACATCCTGAATCGTCTTTGCACCAGTTTCAGGCCGTGCGAAAAGCATAGCTGTATCGTATTCAATGTTATTGACCAGAAAAACCTTACCCACACCCTGGGCGGGAAAATTTGAAATCACCGCTCCCATGATGGCCACGTCCACACTGCCGCCGCTTAAGGCCTGCATTAACGGGATGCCGGAGGTAAATTTAATGGGTTCCATGTCAAGACCCTGGTCTTTGAAATATCCCTTTTCCATGGCAATCCAGAACTGACCGTCCACAGCTAAGGTGTGCAGGTAGCCCACTTTGATTTTTTCTGCCGCTGCCGGGCCTGATAAGCCCAGCACCATCGCCAAAACCATTGCTAATACGACTAATTTGGCAACTCTCATTTCTCGTCTCCTTTTTTAACCGTCAAACGATTAATGTTTCCCTCAGTTCCGGGTCCTTTCGAAGACCTCGCCTGAGGCGCCATTTCCTATTCTAATGCACGGCATGAGTTCCTGACTACCAGATCAGTCTTGAGACAAATCTGTCGCGGCTGAGGGGAGGGGTTTTCAATCATGTCTAGGAGGCAGCTGAGCGCCATCTCGCCGATTTCGATACCGTTGACCCTGATGGTTGTCAATGGAGGGTCGGCGTAGGCTGAAAAATCAATATCGTCAAAGCCGGCAATGGAAACGTCGGCCGGTACTTTCAATCCCTTTTCCTTAGCTGCTGCCATGGCTCCGAATGCCATAACGTCGCTAGCGGCAAAAACGGCGGTCGGCCGGTTTGCCAAAGACATAAGACGGTTCATGGCTTCCATCCCATCGGCCAAGGTTGGCTCCTTTTCCACCACCAGCAAATCGTCCCAAGGCAGGCCATGGTCGGATAGGCAATCTCGATAGCCCTCAAATCTCTTATGAACCCGATTCACTTTGGAATAGGGCCCAAGAATAAGACCGATACGTCGATGTTTGAGGCCAATCAGATACTCGGTCATCGTATAAGCCGCGCGATAATTATCAATGCCGACGTAACTAAGCTCCGGTTCGTCAAGTTTTTCCCACATAATCACCGTCGGGACTCCGCTCCGATTAATCTCTTCAAGTAGTTCCTCTTTACGAACACAGTAACCGGTGAGCAATAGACCAGCCGGATGGCGTTCATTTAAGGTTCGCAACACTGAGATTTCGATTTCGGGATTGTACTTCGAATTGCCAATGGTGACTGTGTAACCATGCTCCTGGGCTTTCTCCAGAATGGCAAACACGGTTCTTACGAATATAGAGCCTATCGTAGAGGGGATGATCAAGCCGATGTTTGCCGAACGCTGTCGGGAAAGATCGGCGGCCAAGGCGTGATAGACGTACTTTTTTTCTTTGATGATCTTCAACACACGCCGGCGTGTTGAATCTCGCACCATTTCAGGTGAACGAATCGCTCTGGAGACGGTGGCTGGAGAAACACCCGCTAGTTTAGCAACTTCTTCAATGGTTATTTGGCCCATACGCGTATTGTCCAATAAAATGATGACGCTTACATTTATAATCAGACCAATTCTCCCGGGTCAAGAAAAATTCGGATTTTGTTCCAATCACCAAGATAGAGTGATAAAGCATTCTACGTTTCACAAGTTAATCTTTATGATACTTTTCAATAAGTTGATTGGTTATTTCCTGTGGCTCTAAAATTATTTTGCATTTTGTCTAAGACAATCCTTGTGGTTTTTGGTGACGATAGGACACATTGATTTCGGGTTTAGTTTCCTGACGATTTTATGAATTAATGACGATTAAATGATGGCGATTTCATTTGATGCATTCCCTGTCTTTTTCAGACTCAGAGACTCAGTTACGGCGTCAGAGTTTAGATGGTAACGTGTTTTATGTGACATCAGTATAATGGTGGCAAGGTGTGCATGAGATCATGGGGATCGCCCACCCTCAGGCCAGCGGCCTTCCAACCCTTTTAATGAGATACTGAGCCTTTTGCTGACTGAGGGAGATTGTCCCAAAAACAAAAGGGCCCCCAAAATGGAGCCCTATAATACCGCAAGAAATGGTGTAGCTTTCTAATTTAGTGGGTGAGGGTCAACACCTTCATCACCTGGAACCGGTAGTAGATTTCGGCCGTGTACTGGTCGTCCAGCCCTGGTCCGAAGACGTCCTCGGCAGGGCGGCTCCAGTTGAACCCTACGCCCAAAACATCGCTCTTTTTGCCGGGATAGTAGCCGAAACCGGCACTGACCGAGCGTTCCCACAACGCGCCGCCGTCTTCTGAGTATCCGGCGCGAAAGAACGGCTCCCAGGTGTCTGCGAACAATCGACTGAAGGAAAAAGCCACGCCCCACCCGTTGGGAACCTGTGTCTGTTGGCGTTCATCAGCGTGCCAGATGGTCAGATGTATATTGTCGGAAAACCGTCTTTCCAACGAGCTGATCCAGCCGACCTCGATGTGGGTGAAAAATTCGGCCTCGCTGAAGAAAGAATTGATGCTGTCTCCGGGATTGGTGGGGTCTCCGTTGGCATCGGCGATGCCGGCGACGATATAGATGTTTTCCGTGGGCATCACGCGCACGGCCGCGCCCAGGCCCTGGTCGGGTGCAGGGATGGTCGGGTTGGTGGTAAAAGCATAGTTGTTGAAATCGGTCCATGGATTCACCAAACCATACACATCGACGTAGTCGGTGACGTCCACGATACCA
>JBATHN010001022.1:0-5935 GCA_049666885.1 Desulfobacterales bacterium | reverse complement strand
GCCGCCCGGCGTCGCTATCGCCTGGCGAGACCGGCAGCGGCATCTCGATCTGGCGGCCTATGATCGGCTGCGGGTGCTGACCACTGAAATGCGCCGGATTTTGGCGCAGGAGCGGACACTGCGGCTTCGCCTCGGCCGGAGAACGGTATTGAGTGAAGGTCGGCTGCAACGACTCCTGCGGTGGGTCTAGCCGCTGCGGCGGTTTAATGCGGATGGCAAATCCTGCGCTCGAAGCCGCGGCATCATTCCGCGACTCGAAATCGGTTATACGGGTGTAGGCGCGCACTTTATTCGGTTGTGTCAGATGAGCCCGTTTAGTCCCGCCGCGGCGGGATTGAGCCGGTTATGTCAGTTTCAGGATCTCATCGATTTTACCTATTAAACGCTCATGGCCTTTAAGACACCACAGGTTCCGGGTTCTGAGTTTCGAGTTTCAAGTTTCAAATTTCTATTTGCGGGTCTGATTCTATTTTCGTGTTAAATTCATTCCAAATGACAATATCCAAATCTCAAATAAGATCAAAAACCCTATAGTTTGGAATTTCGAATTTCGGTCATTGTGATTTGGTTGGTATTTGAGTTTTGTTATTTGAAATTTAATTAGCCGACATCTGACACCTGAAACCTCAATTTGATTTCATCCCTCAACCCTCGTATGAAACTACGCCAAAATGGCACGGTTTCTCTCTCGATCAAACTGGGCGCCCCGCCGGCCAGCGGCTGGGCTGAACGTTGAACTTTGAACCGGGAAACTCATAAGCATTCAATTGCGTCGCTCAAGGCAGTCGAGACACTTCAAAAACGACACGTCACTAGCCGGTGCCGGCAATCGCCACCGGTTTGGTGGACACCTCATTAAGGCAACCTCCTCAAAACGGACCTTGCCTCCGATCATTGTTTTGTGAGTGTCGGTTTTTACTCGGTGTCAGAATTATTGACACTCAAACACTCTGGTTGATCTCGGCATACGATCCAAAAACCTGATAAAATTATAAATATTATCGAACGATGGGGTTGGCATGACTTCTGCTTGCTAAACAACAGGTTACTTCTGTCGCTGGGGACTTGCCGCGGAGCGCAATGCATAAGGATTAAAACGGCACTTACCCGATCGCGATGCGATGCCAGGAAGGGGTCGGTTTGCCGGATATCAGGATAAACAAACTGAAGAACAGGCTTTACATTTTTTTGCAAGTTTGGATACCGACCGAACGACCCGCTTTTGTCCGGAAGCTCGAATCAGCCTGCCTGGCTTTGATCCCTGGTTTTTCCTGCTTGGCGGTCATTCCCTCGAGTGGCCTCGACCATCGGCGCGACCAAGATTTTTTCAATAACACGATGGACCTGATTTCGGCTTACGGTGCCAAGAAGGTGGTGTGCGTTAAGGCCGCAGGTGAACAATTCAGCGACCGGCATACACCGATCCCGATGTCTTTTCAAACGCGCATACCGGTGGAACAGGCCGCCGACCTTAAAGAGGCCGAAGACCTTCTGAGTGGTTGAGCCGAAGTCCCCTCCTTTGCCGCGTCATCCGAACTTGACGGATCCATAAAAAGCCCGATATCTGCGTTACGCTTCATTTCTCGTCACCGCGGTGTACCATAAGTACTCCTCATTCCTCGAAATTCGCAAGCCTTGATCTCGGGCTTTTTACGAATCCGTCTGAATTGAGACTTTTTACGAGTTCATCAAACTTGACTATCCGCTGACCGAAATCAAAATTTCATCCGTGTGTATTCCAGACGAAGTGGTGTTTAAAAAAACTTGCTTATGAAGGCGGATTACACTATTCACATACACTAAAAACCTAAGGAAAGAAGCCGGCGGAGGAGAGGGCCATCGTGAGGTTTCAACCGCGGCGGCATTCGGAGCGGTGATCGGGGGACAACTTCTTTATCTACGACGAGGAACGGAGGTGAGCAGTGGCAGACACGCATCAAACCGACACGACAACAAACAACAGCCGGCTAACCGGGCGGCTTAGACGGTTGACCGTCTATGAATACATCCTGTTGGCCTTGATGGCGCTCGCTGTGATCGGTGTGGGAATTACTTATTTTATCCCCGATAAAAGCTACCGCTACTGGTTGGCGATGATCCCGGTATTCGGTATCGGCTGCACGAGCATCGAGTGGTCCCGACTCCGTCGCCAAGATCTCGGCATCTGGAAAACCATACGAAACCAACTCATTCACTGGTTCGGTGTGCTGGTTTCGGTTTATTTGGTCCACATGCTCTTAAACATCCAGCAATTGACCAAACAGAACGCCGGTCTGATCGTCCTGCTGGTGTTGGCGTTGGGCACTTTTTTAGCGGGAATCCAGCTCGGCTGGCGTCTTTTTGTCTTGGGCGTTTTTCTGTGGGTCATCCTGGTCATGGCGGCGTATCTGCAGGGTTCCCTTTGGGTGATGATCCTCATCGGGGTGGTGATGATTTCCCTGTTCATCTATTTGCGCAGCCGCAGCGGCAAATCAACGGAGGTCGTGTCCGACAGCAGGAACCACACCGTCTCTTGACTTTGGGGATGATTTTTTCGAACAATAATGCAAAGGGCATCTCGCACCCGGCTTTCCAGGCGTGAGGGGGGTGAGGCACGACGACGGAAGGGATGAAAAATCCAGATTGACGCTGTTTTTCCGTTAGTGGAGACCGGTTCAAATGAAAAGGAGACCAGTAAAAATGAAAAGAATCAGGATGAAAAAATGGCGTTTGACGCATGCGATTTTTTTCTGGGCGGTTTCAATCCTGGTCGTGGCGTGTTCTGCGGGCCGGCAGGATGTCAGGCCCGCTGTGGACAACCCGAGGGATCTGGTGAACGGTTTCGAGCGTTCGCTCGTCAACGCGCGCACAAACCAGGTCGATCTGCTGGCGCCTTTCTGGTACTCAAAGGCCGAGGAATCGCTGGCAGACGCCCGAAAAGGGCTCGAAGAGCAGGCGGAAATCTCCCGGATCGCAGAATCTGTCTCGATCGGCCAATCACAGCTGAAGAAGGCCGAGGAAATCGCCGCCGTGGCCAGGACATCCATGGCGGATGTGATCAAACGGCGGGAAATGGCCCGCAAGGCCGGTGCAGCCGAACTGGAAGGCTACCCGCAGGCAGAGAGGAGTTTTTTCAGGCTGACCAAGGAAATCGAGAACAATAATTTGGACTATGCCTTGAGGAACAAGGAAAAGGTCAAGAACTCTTTTCGCGATCTTGAGATTGCCGCCATCAAGCGCAACGTCCTGGGAGAAGTCCGTGTCACCCTGAAGGAGGCGGATCGATTGGGTGCCAAGAAATATGCCCCTAAAGCGTATGCAGACGCCGTGCGAAAATTGAACGCCACGGATGCCTTCATTACCGAGAATCCATACGAAGTCGAAGAGATGACACGCCAGGCGCAGGAAGCCCTTTTCTACGCCCGGCGTTCCGTCGAACTCACCCGTCAGAGTAAGAAAATTCAGGCGATGAATTCTGAACAGATCGCCCTTTGGATCGAAGACATCCTTTCCCAGACAGCAGAACTGCTCAAAGCGCCGGATATGCGGGACCAGACGTTTGAGATCCAGCGGCAAAACATTACCGGTTCGATAGCGGCCATTCAGAAGAACCAGGATTTCCTGAACACGAAAATCCAAGAAGAGGAAAACGAGATCGAGACCCTGAAGGACCGGGTGTTCGCGCTGGAAGGCAAGAGCAGACAGGAGCAGATCGCCAGGGAGCAGCTGGAGGCCGAGAAAAAGTTTAACGAAAAGTTTGAGAGCATCCAAAATTCTTTCAGCAGCGAGGAGGCCGAGGTCTATCGACAGGGCAACCAGCTGGTCATCCGACTGCGCGGCATGCAGTTCCCGATCGGCAAAGCCGTCATTATGCCGGGAAATTATGCGTTGCTCAGCAAAGTGCAGCTGGCGATCCGCACGTTCAACGACCCGGAGGTCATTGTGGAAGGCCACACCGACAGCACCGGTTCGACCGAAGTCAACCAGCAACTGTCTCAGGAAAGAGCCACAGCGGTTCAAGAATACCTGGTGTCGAACAACACGCTGCCGGGCAGTAGTGTGTTGGCCGTCGGCTACGGTTCTTCGCGGCCGCTGATGTCGAACGAATCGACGGAAGGACGGGCCGTCAACCGCAGGATCGACGTGATTATCACCCCCCGAAGGCAGTGACGGCCCAAAGATGCCGGACCGACACCGGGCATGAGACCCTCCACCGATTTTTAAAGGGTGCCGACAAATGCGAACCACATTTTTACCCTTCTCACGGCCCTCGATTTCAGAGGACGATATTGCCGCTGTCGACGCGGTGCTGCGCTCGGGTTGGATCACCACCGGGCCAAAATGTGCCGAATTCGAGAGCCACTTCGGCGAGTACGTCGGCAGCAAGGGGACCGTGGCGCTGGCGTCGGCCACCGGGGGCATGCACCTTCTTATCGAGGCACTCGGGATCGGCTCGGGCGACGAGGTCATCACGCCGGCCATGACCTGGGTCTCCACCGTCAACCTGGCGGTCCTGTCGGGGGCCAGACCGGTTTTTGTCGACATCGATCGTGACACCCTGATGGCTTCCGCCGATGCCGTCGAGGCCGCCCTGACTTCCCGCACGCGACTGATCGTGCCGGTTCACTTTGCAGGGGCTGCGGCCGACATGGCGCCCATTCGCCGCCTCGCCGCCCAACACGGAATTTCGTTGGCGGAAGATGCCGCCCACGCTCTGGGGACCGAATACCGCGGCGAGCGTATCGGCCACAGAGGGACCGCCATTTTTTCGTTTCATCCCATCAAGAACATTACCACCGGCGAAGGCGGCATTCTGTGTTCAGACGACCCGAAACTCCTCGACCGAATTCGCCGGTTGAAGTTTCACGGACTCGGCGCCGACGCCTTCGAACGTGAGACCCAGGGTCGTTCTCCTCAGGCCCAGGTGCAGGAGCCGGGTTTCAAGTACAATCTGACCGACATCGGTGCCGTTCTCGGCCTGGGGCAGCTGGCGCGGGTGGACGCGTTCAACCGCCGCAGGAAGGAACTTGCGCTGACCTACCGGGAGCGCCTTTCCGGGATCGATGAAATTTTGCCCCTGGCCGATCCGATCTATCCCATGGCGCACTCCTGGCATCTTTTCGTCGTCCGGCTGGATATCGAACGGGCCGGCATCAGCCGCAACGAGTTCATGGAACGCCTGAAACAGCGGAATATCGGGACCGGCATCCACTTTCTGGCCGTTCACCTGCAGCGCTACTACAGGGAGTCGATGGGGACGCGTCGCGGCATGCTGCCGAACACCGAGTGGAATTCTGACCGGATTTGCTCTCTACCCCTGTTTCCTGATATGACCCCGGAAGATGTCGAGGAGGTCGTCGACGCCATAAAGGACGTTTTAAAAAAATGAGCGTATCGCCCACCATTTCGGTTGTCATTCCCGTTTACAACGAGGCCGAAAATCTCGCTGAACTCATCCGGCGGTGCCTGGATGCCGGCCAGGCCACCGGTGAGTCCTATGAGGTCATCCTGATCGACGACGGCAGTGCCGACCGTTCCGCTGACATGATCATCGCGGCGGCCGAAGAGCATGCGGGCAAGGTCGTCGGTCTGATTCTCAACCGCAACTACGGCCAACATGCGGCTGTTATGGCCGGCTTGGCCAACGCGCGCGGCGAGTACGTCATCACCCTTGATGCGGATTTACAGAATCCGCCCGAGGAGATCCCGCGTGTGGCCGCAAAGCTGGCCGAGGGCTTCGATGTGGTCGGCACCGTACGGATCCACAGGCGGGACACCTTGTTCCGTCGCTTCGCCTCGGCACTCATCAACCGGGCCGTGCAATACCATACGGGTGTGATGATGCATGACTACGGCTGCATGCTGCGCGGCTACCGGCGCTCGGTGGTCGATGCCATGCTGCAGTGTCATGAGCGCAGCACCTTTATCCCGATCCTGGCCAACGGCTTTGCCCGCA
>JBATHN010001021.1:0-1969 GCA_049666885.1 Desulfobacterales bacterium | reverse complement strand
GAGGCGTACTCGTGTACGCCGCACAAGCGATTCCGCCGATTGACGCCGAAATTGCGGAAAAGGGCCATTTATGGATGGAAACTAGTTATCTGCAGGGTTGTCACCACAGGCGTCAGACCCAATTGATTCAAATCGTGCACGATTTCTGCGCGATAGATCGCATTCATGACAATCACGACATCCGGCCGATATTCTTTCAGGAAAACCGGTGCGACGATGGCTTGTCCGGTCCCGGCCATGAATGTCTGCTGGCGAAAGGGATTGATGTCGACGACATAGTCTACGATCCCGGAAGCATCGACGGCACTCAGGAAAGCGGCGCCCTTCGACCCGCCGCCCCATATGACCACTTTTTTGGATTCGTGCCGGTACCGAGCGAGCTGGTTCTCCCAGTTGCGGATAACCGCGGGATACCGTCTTTCGAAGCCGGTTACCAAACCGGCCAATGCCTCGACACCGGCCTCCGCCGGATATGTTCTTTCCCCGCCGGTCTCCGTGGCCCTGGCCTCCAGGAGAATATACTGATCATCGTATGCCGTGTGCAGGTCGAGGACATCGAAACCGAACCTCTGGAACAGCCGCGACAGTGAAATGGGGCTAAAATAGGAGCAATGTTCGTAGTAAATGTCCTCGAAGCCGCAGTCTCTTAGAATCCGCGTGACATCGGGGACCTGGAAGAAGACGACCGTGTCGGGCCGCGCGGCGACAGCGCGGCGCACGGTGCGGACCAGTTCGGCCGTGTCGGGAATGTGCTCCAGCGTCATTCGGCAGCAGATCAGATCCCCATTAAAGCCGGCATACTTGTCGGAATAAAAGTCTCTGACGAAATCGACTGTCACCTCGGCATCCTCGTCATAGCTTCTGCCCGGGATGTAGGCGGGATCGAAACCCACGCCGCGGTTGCGGCCCAGAGAGCAGATGTATTTCAGAAATTCACCCTTACCGCAGCCGATCTCGATGATGGTCTTGTCCTGCAACCCGTACTTCTCTACCAGATCTCGGGCAACCCTGCGCGCAAAGGAACTAAAGGTTGGCGAGTAGCCCTGCGATTCTTCGCAATCGGATGAATACCTGACGGCGTCCCGATCAAAGCGCGTGTTGAAGATGAATCCGCATCGGCGACAGAAACCGAGGGCAATATCGCCGCGCGGAAAGGCGAGCGCCGCGTCACGGGAATAGCTGTTCATGACGGTGTTGACCGGAACATTTTTCATTTCGTGAAAAAGGCAAATATCCGCCGAATCGCAACTGGGGCAATCCAGCCTCTCTGCGGTGGTATCAGGGTCGGTTTTCATGAGCGGGGGTCGACTTTGCAGTTGAATGGAAACAAAAGGGTCAAACGATCCTGGGTTCGGGAACCGGAATGATAAAATGGCCGCCTTTCTGCCGGTACAGAGCTTGCTGTGCGATAATTTCTTCAGCGAAATTCCAGGCCAGAATCAACACATAATCGGGCATTTGGCTGAGGAGTTTTTCCGTATCGAAAATCGGAATGTGTTTTCCTGGCATGTATTTGCCGTGCTTATGGGTGTTCCGATCGACCACGAAATCCACTAAATCGGTACCGATATCGACGTAGTTGATCATCATCGTGCCTTTGGCAGCCGCGCCGTAAGCCGCAATTTTTTGCCCCCGATTTTTAATCGCGAGCAGAAGGTTCGATAAATCAACCTTGAGTTTTTCAACCCTTTGCGTGAAGTTACGGTAATAGTCGATTGTGTCCATCTTCTGCTCGACCTCATCAGCCAGCAGTTTTCTCACACGGTCGCTCACCTCTTCCCGCAACCCCACATAAAGTCGCAGAGACCCTCCATGAATCGGGATTCGCTTGACATCATTCAGGAACAGGCCATGGCTCCTGAGTAAATGATCCAAGGCCGTCACCGAGAAATAACAGAGGTGTTCGTGATAGATGGTGTCGAATTCGCAGTGATCGATCAATTCCTTCACATACGGCACCTCAATCACC
>JBATHN010001020.1:0-15118 GCA_049666885.1 Desulfobacterales bacterium | reverse complement strand
GTGTCGCACCTGCTTGCCGGACGTCCTCCCGAAGGTGTCGACCAGGGTCTGGCCGCCAAAACCGCCAAGATCGTCGGGTACAAGGCGCCTCTGGCCCTCAAGGTCGCGAATGAGATCATCGATCGGCAGATCGACAAACCAATGGAGGAGGCCATCGAGATCGAGCTGGGACGCCTGCAGGAAATTTTTTCAACCGCCGATGCCCTCGAAGGACTGACGTCCATGGGACGGAAACGACCGAAATATAGGGGAGCCTGACACGTCTGACGATTACTGAATTTAACTGATCTGCAATTATAGGCTTTAAGATAAAGATTTTGACAAGGCCAGAGGGAGGCGGCTGTACTGTAATACGCCAACGACCGATAACACAGTCAAAACCTTTATCTTAAAGCCTATAAACAAGGAGGATGAAGCATGTCGATGACATCCTGGCAAATGGTCGCGCCTCAAAAACCGCTGCAGCGCGTCGAGAGCCCGCTGCCGCAGCCGAGTGCGGGAGAAGTACTGCTGCGTGTGGTCGGCTGTGGCGTCTGCCACACCGATCTCGGGTTTTACTACGACGGCGTGCGGACCAAATCGCCGCTGCCGCTGACCCTGGGACATGAAATCAGCGGGATAGTGGAGACCTGCGGCCCGGGTGCCGAGCGATGGGCCGATAAAGCGGTCATCGTGCCGGCGGTCATGCCCTGCGGCGCTTGCGACGTCTGCAACCGCGGTTTCGGAAACATCTGTGCCGCCCAGAAAATGCCCGGCAACGACATCCAAGGCGGTTTCGCTTCCCACATCCTGGTTCCGGCAGCCCAGCTCTGCGAGGTGCCGTTAGGCGCGGACGGCAATCCCG
This sequence comes from Desulfobacterales bacterium, assembly GCA_049666885.1. Lineage (GTDB taxonomy): Bacteria > Desulfobacterota > Desulfobacteria > Desulfobacterales > SG8-13 > JARFQH01. Next base: position 14,274 of record JBATHN010001020.1, on the reverse strand, counting down.
GCGGCGGCTCCGGTGTTTCATTGGCCGAACTGTCGGTCATCGCCGATGCGGTCACTACCCCCTACCAGGCGGTAATCGAATCGGGGCTCTCGGCCGAAGACACCGCCATCTTCGTCGGCGTCGGCGGTGTCGGCGGATTCGGCGCCCAAATCGCAAAAAGTTTCGGCGCCGCCGTGGTGGCGATCGACGTCGATGCGGCCAAACTCGAGGCGATAGCGCCCTACGTCGACCGGACCTTCAACGCCCGCGAAATGCCGTTCAAAGACCTGCGCAAGGCGGTTTCCGAATTCGTCAAAGAGCAGGGCCGGCGGCGCACCGAATGGAAGATCTTCGAAACCTCGGGAACGGGGGCCGGGCAGAAAACGGCCTTCGGCCTTCTGACCTACGGCGCATCGCTGGCCGTGGTCGGTTTCACGATGGAAACGGTCGACATCCGGTTGTCGAATCTGATGGCCTTTCACGCAACCGCACGCGGTAATTGGGGCTGCCAGCCGAAATACTACAAACCGGTGCTTGACCTCGTGCTGGCGGGCAAGGTCAAAATCGGTCCGTTCGCCAAGACATTTCCCCTGGCCGAGATCAATGCTGTTTTCGAAATGGTTCACGGGCGTAAAATCCACCAGCGCCCCATACTGGTGCCCTGACTTTTGAAATTGACCTTAAACGCTGACGGTTCTTTGGGGTCGCCACGACGTATGAAAATGACGTGCCGGAGACCGGATGGACGGTTGCGAATAGCGGCAGACTGTCTGAGCCGCTTACGGGATCTTGGACCGGACCCGACGCCAATGAAATATGAAAGGTAAAACCTTCGGGCTGCTTTCGATCCAATTATTTGAAGACGGGCCTGGTCCGGTCTTAGAGACCGTTGGCGGCGAATTTCAGCCGTCTTTCGAAACCGTTTATCCGGGCGGAGGTGCCCACCTTCTTCAGTTGTGTCCGTTGAGCCCGTTAAGCCTGTTGAGCCGGTTATGTTAAGACGTTGGATGTGACCTAAGTTCTATTTTCGAGTTAAATGCTTAAAAACTTTTGTGCCGTCGATGCAGGTTAATTTTATTTTTGTCGCAATCTTAAAACCTAACACCTATTACTAGTTACCAGGAACTTACCATGCATAAACTACTGACCGACAAGCCCGGCGAAAAAATGCTGCTCCTTGGCAATGAAGCCATTGCCCGGGGAGCGATCGAGGCAGGCGTGGCCTTCGCCAGTACCTATCCCGGCACCCCCTCCTCGGAGCTTTCCCTCAACTTTTTCCAGATGTCCCGCGAGAGTGATCTCTATTTCGAATACAGCACCAACGAAAAAGTCGCCATGGAGGTCTCCGCCGCCGCCGCCAATGCCGGCGTACGCTCCATGTGTGTCATGAAGCACGTCGGCCTGAACGTTGCCGCCGACGCGCTGATGACCCTGGCCTATGTGGGTGTGAAAGGCGGCATGGTGGTACTGACGGCCGACGACCCCTTCATGTTTTCCAGCCAGAACGAACAGGACAACCGCTATTACGCCAAACTCTCTGGACTTCCGATGCTCGAGCCCTCTTCGGTGCAAGAAGCCAAGGAGATGGTGGCCTGCGCGTTCGATCTCTCCGAAAAGCTGAAGGAGCCCGTGCTCTTCCGGACCACCACCCGCATCAATCACTCCAGCGGCATCGTGGAACTGGGTAAAATCACAAAACGGATCACCAAAGGCGATTTCATCAAGGATCCGTTGAACCTGGTGACGGTGCCGGCGGTCTCCCGCAAGCTGCACGTCAAACTGCTGAAGAATTACGACAGCGCAATGCAGCTGGCCGAATCCTCGGACTATAACTTCGTCGAAGGCGATGGCGGCTGGGGAATCGTCTGCAGCGGAGTCAGCTATAACTATGTCAGCGACGCCGTCGAGGAGCTTCAGATTGAAGACCGGGTGCGGGTGCTGCGGGTCGGCTTCTCCCATCCCCTGCCCCCGAAGCTGATCAAAGACTTTCTGGGCCGATGTGAAAAGGTCCTTGTGGTCGAGGAAGGCGAACCCTACCTGGAGGAAGCCGTCAAGGCTCTGGCCCAGGAAAAAGGATTGACGCTGCCCATCGCCGGCAAGGCGCCTGAACTGTTCTCACGGCTCTACGAGTACAACCCGGCTCAGGTCAGGAAAAATCTGGCCGCCTACTTCGGGGTGCCCCATGAATCGCCGGCCGTACCCGACCTCTCAGATGTGCCGGAAATTCCCCAGCGGCCACCAACCCTGTGCGCCGGATGTTCCCACCGCGCCACGTTCTACGAAGTCCGCAAGGCGGCCGAAGGTTTGGAGACCATTTATCCAACCGATATCGGCTGTTACACCCTCGGCCTGCTGCCGCCGCTGTCATCGGCGGATTTTCTGATCTGCATGGGCTCCTCGGTAGGGACTTCGGGAGGATTTTCGAAGGTCACGGACAAAAAAGTCATCGCCTTTATCGGCGATTCGACTTTTTTCCATTCCGGCATTCCCGGTTTGATCAACGCGGTGTTCAACAACCACAACTTCACCCTGGTCATTCTGGACAACGGTACCACGGCCATGACCGGCCACCAGCCGCACCCGGGCGTCGACATGCAGCAGCTCCAGATGGATGGCTTCGGACAGGTCTCGATCGAGGCGGTTGTGCGGGCCGTCGGGGTTCCGCACGTGACGGTCGTCAAACCCTACAAGGTCAAAAAGAGCATCGAGGCCATCCGGGCGGCTATCGACTTTAAAGGCGTCTCCGTAATCATCTCCCAGGAAACCTGCGCGCTGTACGCCAAGAGCCTCAAACTTGCGCAACGCAAACCGTTCGAGGTGACCGATAAATGCCGGAACCACCGCGACTGTATGGACAACCTCGCCTGTCCGGCGTTTTACGTCTGGAACGAACGCATCAAAATCGACCCGAACCTTTGCACGGGCTGCGCCGTCTGCGCACAGATCTGCCCGGAAAACGCCATACTGCCGCTCAAGAAGAAAAAAGTCACGGCATGATGTCTATTTTATAATTTCAACTTTCTGGATTCATGACATGGCGAAATGGATCATCCTACGGCGCTGGTCAAACTCGCCGTAAGGGCCCCTAACAGCAGCGTTAGCCAGGGAATTATAGAGTCATCGGCGGGATGATCGGAATTTAAGTCGTTACTGTGAAAAGTGGGTTTCAAGCGCTGCCGCAAGGGGGCCTAAACGGCTCAAACAGTGCCCATCGCCTATGGATAATCCATTTCGCCACTATGGATGAAAACCGAAAGTTGAGCTAAAATGTTAAAAATTTTTCGAAGGAAAATTTTTATGAAGACAACTCGATTGATCATTGTCGCGGTCGGCGGACAGGGCAACCTGCTGGCCTCGAGTGTGCTGGGGGAAGCGGCCCTGATGACCGAGATTCCGCTGCAGATGAGTGAAATACACGGAATGGCCCAAAGAGGCGGGGTGGTGGAATCGGCTCTCATCTTCGGCAACGCCCGCAGCACGATCATCGCCGACGGTGAAGCCGATATCTTGGTCGGGTTCGAACCGGCCGAAACCCTGCGGGCCCTCAACAAGTGCAACACCGAAACCGTGGTGATCACCAATTTGGCGCCGTTGATGCCCTTTACCGTCAACATCGGCAAGGGTGTCTATCCGGATTTGAAGCAATTGCAGAATCTGATCCGCGCCAAGACGGCCAAACTGATCGCCTTCAATGCGGCCAAGCTGGCCGAGGAAGCCGGAAACCCGCTGGCCGTCAACATGGTTCTGCTGGGAGCATTGATCCAGACCGGTGTCTTGCCGCTCGAAACCGACCAGGTCAAAAAAGCCATGCAACGCAAGACCAAACCGGCATTCCTGGCCTCCAACCTAAAGGCCTTTGAACTCGGTTACAATGCCGCCGCAAAGGCGGCTTGAGCGGGCTTTTTAAGCAAGAGAGTCAGCCGAATCGACGGAATCGGTTTTCATTCAACATTCACGCATAGGGCTGCTGCAGAGTGGCGGAGTCCCGCCCCGGCAGCCGTCAGTAAAGAAGGAGGAGCGCCATGCCCTGGAACGATGCCTTTGAATGCATGCCGGTGGAAGAACTTCAAGAATTTCAGCTGAAAAAGCTGAAGGAGACTGTCGGCTGGGTGGCCGAGCGGATCCCCTTTTACCGGAAAAAATTCGCCGAAATGGGTGTCACGGCCGAGAGCATCACCAGTCTAGAAGATGCGGCCAAACTGCCCATGACGCAAAAAACTGATCTGCGCGACAACTACCCCTTCGGCCTCTGCGCCGTTCCCCTCAAAGACGTCGTACGGGTGCACGCATCCTCGGGCACGACCGGCAAACCGATCACCGGACCTTACACGGCCGAAGACCTCGATCAGTGGAGCGAGTGCATGGCCAGAAACCTGTGGGCCGCCGGTGTCCGTAAGGAAGACATTCTTCAGAACGCTTACGGTTATGGGCTGTTTACCGGCGGCCTCGGATTTCATCAAGGTGCTGCACCGATCGGCTGTACGGTCGTACCGACCAGCTCCGGCTTGACCGAGCGACAGATCACGATCATGAAAGACTTCGGAACGACGGTGCTTTGCTGCACGCCCTCCTATGCCCTGACCATTGCCGAAAGAGCCAAGGAACTCAAGGTCGACACTCGCTCCCTCGCACTGCGGGTAGGGGTCTTCGGAGCCGAACCCTGGACGGCTCAGATGCGCCAGGAAATCGAAGAGCGGACGGGAATTAAAGCCCAGGAGGCATACGGTCTGACGGAACTGGGGGGGCCGGGGGTGGCCTTCGACTGCGAAGCCCAGGACGGACTGCACATCAACGAAGACCATTTTCTGGCCGAAATCGTCGATCCGCAGACCCTTGAGCCGGTACCGCTGGGAGAGAAAGGCGAGCTGCTCTTCACCGCCCTGCAGCGCCGGGCCATGCCGATGATCCGCTATCGCACCAAGGACATTACGCGACTGCACCGTGACAAATGCGCCTGCGGAAGAACGTTTATCAAGATGGACAAAGTGTTCGGACGGACCGACGACATGCTGATCATCAGCGGTGTGAACGTCTTCCCCTCCCAGATCGAGGCCCTGCTGCTCGACATCGAGGAAGTCGAACCCCAATACCGCCTGCTCGTTCGCAAGAAGGGATACCTGGACCAACTGGTGGTACAAGTGGAGGGAAAGAAAGAAATCTACCAGGCCGGTCGTGAAAAACGGTTCGAGGTCGAAGGTAAAATTGGTGCCCACATAAAGGGCAACATGGGCATCGGCGTCGAAGTCGAACTCGTCGAGGCGAAAGCCATTGCCCGCAGTGAAGGCAAGGCGCTGCGCGTCGTCGACGAAAGACCCAAACAGCTCAGGTAGAGCCGGTTTGCCCCGTTGGCCCGTTGAACCCGTTGGTCCGTCGAAACCCGCTTCAGCGGGATTCAGCCCGTCATGCCCGTTACGTTCGTTGAATCCTGCTGCGCAGAAATTCGCTTAATAACCGGAAACCGGCTCAACGAGCATAACGGGCCAACAGGCATAACGGGAAGGGAGGGATTCATGGATGAAAAAGCCGATTTTCGCCCGCAAAAGTTCGCCGTGGTGGGCGCCGGTCCTGTAGGATGCATCGTGGCGGCTTTTCTGGCCCGTCAGGGGCATGATGTCACCCTGTGCGATGTCATCCCCGAGTTGATCGAGCCGGCCCTCAAAAAGGGCATCGTCATCGAGGGGGCCGAGAACCTGCAGCAAACCGTTTCGAGGGTAACCACCAGCATTGACGATCTGGGTGCGGATCCACCGGATGTGATCTTCATCACCGTAAAGGCCAACGCCAATGCTCTGATCGCCTCCGCCATCGAAGGATTTCATCGCGAGGGCCTGTTCGTGGTCAGCTGGCAGAACGGCATCGACACCGAGAGGGTTTTCGCCGATTCCCTCGGAGACCAACCCGTCATGCGGGCCGTCGTCAACTACGGTTGCGGTCTGGTGGCACCAGGGCACGTGCGCATGCCGTTCCACCATCCGCCGCACTACCTACAGGAACTCGACCCGCAGTCCGCACCGGCCGCACGTGCCATTGCCGATGCGCTCACCGAGTGCGGTCTGGCGACTTCTCATACCGACCAGATTATTTCAATGGTCTGGCGCAAGGCCATCCTGAACGCCTGCATGAACCCGGTCTGTGCCGTGACCGGTCTGACCATGGCCCAGGCGATGACCGACCCGATCGTGTTTCCGATCGTCGACTCCCTGGTAAAAGAGTGCGTGAAAGTCGCCCGGGCCAATGAAATCGAACTGGGCTGGAATTTTTATCCCCATGCCATCGACTACATGAGCAAGGCCGGTTCTCACAAACCCTCGATGCTCATGGACATCGAAGCCAGGCGTCGGACGGAGGTCGATTTCATCAATGGCAAGTTCGTCGCTTACGGGCAGCAGGCTGGCATCCAAACGCCTTTCAACATCACCCTGCAGGCGCTGGTAAAGGGACTGGAATCGCAATTTTGACACAACAGGCTCAACAGTCGTCGCGACAACTGGTGGTGGGCACGGACGTGGGTTCTTCACGCACGAAAGTCGCTGTCCTCAACCTGAAGGGAAATCTGCTCGGATTTGCCGTCAAGAAATCCGGCACCGACTTTTCGGCCACGGCCGGTGCCTGCCTGGAAGCGGCGCTCAAAATGGCCGGCGCGGCACCCGAAGCGATTTTGCGCGCGGTGTCGACCGGTTACGGCCGGAAAAATGTTCCCTTTGCCGATTACTCCCGCACCGAGATCGGCTGTCACGCCAAGGGCTGTTACCTGTATTTCCCGCAATCGATCACCATCATCGACATCGGCGGTCAGGACAACAAAGTCGTCAAACTCGATGAAAAGGGCCTCCGTACTGGATTCAAGATGAACCGTAAATGCGCTGCCGGAACCGGTGCCTTCCTGGAAGAAATGTCGACGCGGCTCGACATCCCCTTGGAAGATATGGACGGCCTGGCCCGTCAGTCCGAAAACATGGTCAAACTCGGCAGCTTCTGCACGGTGTTTTCCGCCACCGAAGTGCTCGAAAACATTCGGCGGGGCAAACGGGTGACCGACATCGTCAAGGGGGTCTTCTATTCGGTTATCAAGCGGGTCCTCGAAATGGATTCGTTGACCGAACACGTGGTAATGACCGGCGGGGTGGTCGAACACAACCCCTACCTGGTTAAAATGACCGAAGAAATTCTGGGCCGTAGAATTCTGGTGCCGGAACACCCGCAGCTGACCGGTGCCATCGGCGCGGCGCTGTATGCATTGGTTGAGCCCGTTTAGCCCGTTAGGCCCGTTTAACCGGTTGAGTAGATGGGTTCGGTCGACAGGATGGGATTCCAGTACCGGTTAAAACGGCTCAACAGGCACAACCGGCATAACCGGCCAACGGGCTAAACGGGCCTAACCGGCCAACCATGCCTACCGAAAGGAACACGACATGGCTGAAGAGAAAAAAATCCTGCGCAAACCGATCAAGGCTTCCAAGGAAATGGGCCGCATCATGGCCGAATATTTTTACGAGTTGAACGACGCAGCGAAGACCCGCAACCGCAAGATCGCCTGGTGCACGAGCGTGGGACCGGCCGAAATTTTGCGGGCCATGGGCTTCCTGGTTCACTTCCCCGAAAACCACGGGGCGATGCTAGGTGCGACACGTGCGGCAACGGACATGATTCCGCTGGCCAACGCCATGGGGTATTCGCCGGACATCTGTTCCTACCTGACCGCCGATGTGGGGGCCTATTTGAAGGGCTTCACACCGCTCTCCAGGGCCTATCCGGGAATCGAAGCCGTCCCCCGGCCCGATGTGCTGGTTTACAACACCAACCAGTGTCGCGACGTGCAGGACTGGTTTGCCTGGTATGCCAGGGAATTCAGAGTCCCGCTGCTCGGCATCCACACCCATCGCGGCATCGGGGAGGTTTCCGACAAGCACGTCGACTCGATCGCCAGGCAGATGGAGGCCCTTATCCCCCCGTTGGAAGAAATCTCCGGCAACACGTTCGACATGGGTGAACTGAAACGGGTCCTGGCCCTGTCGCGCCGGTGTTCGGACCTGTGGAAAGAAGTCCTGGACACCGCCTCCAGTCTTCCCTCACCCCTGACATTCTACGACGGTACCATTCACATGGGACCGGCGGTCGTGCTGCGCGGAACCGAGGCGGCCGTGGATTATTACAAGATCCTGCTGGCGGAAATGAAAGACCGCATTGCCAACCACGAGGCCGCAGTGGAAGGCGAACGCTTTCGGATCTACTGGGAAGGCATGCCGGTCTGGGGCCGTCTCAGCACCCACTCGAAGATGTTTGCCGAACTGAACACCTGCGTGCTGGCTTCGACCTATTGCAACAGCTGGATATTTAAAGCATTCGATCCCGACGACCCGTTCAGAAGCATGGCGCGGGCCTACACCGAACTGTTCATCACGCGCGCCGACGAGGCCAAGGAAAAATACATCAAGGATATGCTGGCTTTTTTCAAGGTGGACGGGATCATCTACCACGATGCCAAGACCTGTCCCAACAACTCCAACTGCCGCTACGGCATGCCCCAGCGCATGGAAGACATTACCGGCATACCGAGCCTGATCATCAACGGTGATCTCAACGACATGCGACTGGTTTCGGACGAACAAACCAAAACCAATGTCGAAGCGTTTATCGAGCAACTCGAAGAAAGAGGGGGTTGACACTTATTCCTAAATACTCCTCGGCGTCTCTCAAGGACTATGACCGTTTAGTACGAAAATAGAATCAAACCGCAAATGGAAACTGGAAACTCATACCCCAGAGCCTGGAGCCCGGAACCATTATAAAATCGATAACATCCTTCAATCCCGCCCCGGCGGGACTCAACTGGCCAAACTAAAAAGAAGGAGAGAAAACCATGCTGGAATCCTTATTCAGACCCAAGAAGGTCGCGGTCATCGGCGCTTCGAGCAAAGAGCTCTCCATCGGCAACCGGGTGATCAAGAACCTGATCGATTTCGGGTTCAAGGGCGACATCTATCCCATCAACCCGAAGGCGGATGAAATCCGCGGCATCAAGGCCTTCGAGTCGATTACGGACTGTCCGGACAATATCGATGTGGTTCACATGGTCATTCCGGCCAAGTTCGTGCCCCAAGCCGTCGAGGACTGCGGCAGGAAAGGCGTCAAAAACATCATCATCAATTCCGGCGGGTTCTCGGAAACCGGCCCCGAAGGGGAAGCCATAGAAAAGGACTTTCTCGCCCGGGCCGCCAAATACGGCATCCGCATCCTGGGACCCAACTGCCAGGGAATTATCAATTCGGACCCCCGGATCAGGGCCTACTGCAACTTTACGTTCACCAAGCCCGAGCCGGGATTCATTTCCATTGTCGCGCTGAGCGGCGGCGTGGCCGAGGTTATTCACCAGGGGTTCGCAGCCATGGGCGTCGGCACCCGCATCTATGCCTCAAACGGCAATGCCTGCGATGTAACCATCCCGGAAATCATCCGCTATTTAGGGGAAGACGACGGGACGCGGGTCATCGTCACCTACGTCGAGGGACTCAGAGACCCGGCCAACTTCATGCAGACCGTCCGCGATGTGGCCGCCCGAAAACCGATCCTGGCCATGAAGGCCGGCCGCACCGCAGAAGGCGCCAAAGCGGCCGCATCGCACACCGGCGGGCTTGCCAAAGAAGATCTGGCCACCGACCTGATATTCAAAAAGGCGGGTGTGGTTACCTTCACGGACGAGGGAGAACTGATCCAGGCCGCCGCCGCTTTTGCCACCCAGCCGATCCCGCAGGGCAACCGTGTCGGCATCATCACCAACACCGGCGGGCCGGCCGTGATCGCCACCGATGTGTTCGTCGGTGCCGGCTGTCAGCTGCCCCCTCTTTCCGAAAAGACCGTTGAGAAGTTGAAGACAACGCTCTACCCGGAAGCCTCCGTCAGAAACCCGATCGACGTTCTGGCCACCGGCACGGCCGCCCACTATAGGGCTTGCATGGATGCCATGCTGGCAGACGATGCCTTCGACTGCATTTTTGTCAACTTCGTCACGCCTTTTTTCGTGGACAACGAGAGCATCGCGCGGGAAATCGTGGCGGTCAGCCAACTGCAGCGGAAACCGCTGGTCTGCAATCTAATGACCGACCGGCAGCAGTGGACCGAGGTGGTTAAGATCCTGCGGGACGGCGGGGTTCCCTGTTTCAGCCTTCCCGGTGAGGCGGCCCGGGCCATGGCGGCCCTGGTCCGCTACAACACGATTCGCACCCGTGAAACCGGCGAACTGAAAACCTTTAGTGATGTCGACCGCCAAAAGGGACTGAGCATTTTGTCGAGGGCGAAACAGGCCGATCGCCGGAATCTCTCGGCAGAAGAGGTTTACGGAATTCTGGATGCCTACGGCATTCCGACCGCCGACTGGCGTGTGGCTGCCAACGCGGATGAAGCGGTCGCGGCGGCCGAGCATATCGGTTTTCCGGTGGTGGTCAAGGCCGATTCTGCGGCCGTCGTGCACAAGAGCGACATGGGCGCCGTGGCGGTGAACCTCGCCGACGGTGACGCCGTGCGGGCGGCGGTTGACCGGATGCAGACGACACTTGCGGCTGATGACCTGCGCTACTTTGTGCAGAAGTTCCTGCCCGGCGGCTTGGAGGTGATCTTGGGAGCCAAGGCCGAGGAGGGCCTGGGCCACCTGATCATGTTCGGCCTGGGCGGCATTCATGTCGAAGTCCTAAAAGACGTCGTCTTCAATCTAACCCCGGTGAGCACCAGCGAGGCCAGAGAAATGCTGGTATCCATAAAGGGCGCTCCACTTCTCAACGGCGTCAGGGGCCGCAAGGGCGTCAATCGCGACCGTTTAGAAGAATTGATCCTGCGCCTGTCCCAGCTGGTCTCGGATCTTCCGGCCTTAAAGGAAATGGACCTGAACCCGGTCATGGCCTTCGAAGACGGCGTCGTTGTGGTAGACGCAAGGATAAGCATATGATTTAGTGTCATCATTGAAGTGTCTCGACAGCCTTGAGCCACGCAATTGAACGCACATTTGAAATTTATTTGCATTTTGGTGCTTGTATTTTGGTATTTGGCTTCTTTACTGGAGGACAATATGACGGCCTGCTGGATGAATCTTGGGCAGAATCTGAAGGTCAATGCCAAGAAATTTACGAACACGGTGTGCCTGAAGGACAACCGGCGCAGCTTCACTTATCCGCAAACCAATACAAGGGTCAACCGGCTGTCCCACAGCCTGACGTCGCTGGGGCTGTCCAAGGGCGACAAACTGGCGGTCCTGCTGGAAAACAGCATCGAGATCATCGAACTCTACCTGGCAACAGCCAAGACCGGAATCGTGATCGTTCCGATCAACTTCCGGCTGACACCGGTCGAGGTGGCCTACATCGTCGAGAACTCCGATGCCAAGGCGATCGTCGTTCACGACCAGTTCACAGAAACGATCGACGCGATCAGGAACGGTCTGAAAAACATTCCGGCGGAGAACGTCGTCGTCGTCGGAGAACCGAAAGAAGGATATCGCCCGTATGAAGAATTTATCATGGATGCCCCGGAAAGCGAACCGCATGCGGACGTCAGGCCCGAAGACACCTGGATTCTGATCTACACCTCCGGCACGACCGGCAAGCCGAAAGGGGTGGTGCGCACGCATGAATCACACATCGCCTTCTACTTGATCAACGCCGTCGATTTCGGATTCACCGAGCACGACATCTGCCTGAACGTGATGCCGCTGTGCCACATCAACTCCACTTTCTTCACCTTCACCTTCACCTACATCGGGGCCTCGGTCTACATCCATCCGGCCCAGTCATTCAGGGCCGCGGAGATTCTCGAGATCATCGAACGCGAGAAGATCACATTTATTTCTCTCATACCGACCCACTACAACCTGATTCTGAATTCGACCGAAGATGAACGCAAGCGGAACGTCAGCTCGGTCCGCAAACTGCTCTGCTCTTCGGCCCCGGTCAGAAAGAGCATGAAGCTGGCGATCATGGATTTCTTCCCCGGCGTCGAGCTATACGAAGGCTACGGGTCGACCGAGGCCGGCATTGTCACGGTACTCAAGCCCGAGCACCAGATGAGCAAGTTGGGCTCCATCGGCTTCGAAAGCCTGGGGACCGATTTTGTCAAACTGCTGGATGTCAACGGAGAGGAAGTGGGGGTCGGCAAGGTCGGAGAACTGTATTCCCGCGGGCCGATGCTGTTCAAGGAATACTACAAGCTGCCGGAGAAAACCGCCGCAGCTTTCCGGGACGGCTGGTTTTCGGCCGGTGACATGGCCCGCCGGGGAGCCGACGGTTTTTATGAAATCATCGACCGCAAGGACAACATGATTATCACCGGCGGCGAGCATGTCTACCCCAGCGAGGTGGAAGAGGCCGTGGGCAGTCACGAGTGTGTTTTCGACTGTGCCTGCATCGGCCTGCCGGATGAGAAGTGGGGTGAAAGAGTGGTGGCGGTGGTGGTCCCCAAACCCGGTGTCAATGAAAAGGATATCGACGAATCTGCCATAAAAGAATGCTGCCGCAGCAAACTGTCCGGGTTCAAACGGCCGAAAGACGTCATTTTCATCCGCTCGGACGATATGCCGCGCACGCCGACCGGTAAGATATTACATCGCAAGCTGAGAGAAAAATTCCGCAAACCAGGTGGTGACCGGAAAACTTGAAACTAGAAACTGGAAACTTGAAACTCGGCCCGGTCCAAGCGCCCGTAACCGATTTCAGACAGTCAACCATCGTTCGCAACCACCCATCCGGGCTCCGACGCATCATTTTCATGCACTGTGGCGGCCCGAAGGACATGATGGTTTAGTACAGAAATAGACTACAGATGGTATCGATAAGTTTCATATAAGGATTGCGAAATCTTATTCAGTTGCCATCCAGGATGTTTGCCCTCAGTCTGGCTTTAATAGCCTCTCGCCCAACGGGTTATATAGATTATCACTCGTCTTGGTAAGAAATGTTAAACCTTTGAACTTTGAACCCTGAACCCGGAACCGAGCGACCCGAATGGCCATGGTTGCCTAAAACCTAAAACTTAAAAACCTAAAACAAACCGGAGGATAAAAACCATGTTGACCAAAGCCTTTATTCCGTACGGCGGATATTACAGCACGCCGTTCGCCCGTTGGCAGGGAACCCTGGCCAACGAGAACGCGATCACCCTCGGTGCCGATACAAGCAAGCGCTGGTTGGCGGACAAGCAATGGGATGCCAAGATGTTTGATTACCTGATTCTGGGACTCACCGTCGGCCAACCCAAAATGTTTTATGGCGGCCCCTGGGCCGCGGCCCTGATCGGCGCCGCGGACATCCCCGGCCTTCTGATCAGCCAGGCCTGCTCCACCTCTACCACCGGTGTCTTCCAGGCGGCGGTCGGTATTGAAACCGGTTTGTTTGAAAATTGTTACACGTTGGCCGTAGACCGCTGCTCCAACGGCCCCCATACCGTCTGGCCGAACCCGATGGGCCCCGGCGGCCAGGTGACTTCGGAAAACTGGGTCATGGACCACTTCAATCTTGATCCCTGGGGCGGTACGGCCATGATTCAGACGGCCGAAAACGTGGCCAAGGAATTTGGCCTCAGCCGGGAGAAGTGTGACGCCGTCACCCTGCGGCGATACGAGCAGTACAAAGAGGCCCTGGCAAACGACCGCGACTTCCAGAAGCGCTACATGTACGCGGTGGAAGTAAAGGTGTCGCGGAAAAAGACCCTGTTGCTGGAGGCCGACGAGGGGATCATGGCAACCACGGCCGAGGGTCTGGCCGGTCTGCGACCGGTTCTGCCCGACGGTGTCATCACCTTCGGTTCCCAGACCCACCCGGCGGACGGCAACTGCGCGGTGGTCGTGACCACCCGCGAAAAGGCCCGTGACCTCAGTACCGATCCGAAAGCCGAAATCCGGGTGGTCTCATACGGGTTCCACCGGGCTAAAAAAGCCCACATGGCCATGGCGGTTGTGCCGGCCGCCCAAATGGCGCTTAAAAAAGCCGGTATCGGCGTTGGCGATGTCAACGTGATCAAAACCCACAATCCGTTTGCCGCCAACGACGTTTACATGGCGGATCAAATGAAGATCGACGTCAACGGGTTCAACAACTACGGCAGTTCACTGATCTTCGGCCACCCCCAGGCCCCCACCGCTGCGCGCCTGATCATCGAAGGGATCGAGGAAACCGTACTGAAAGGTGGCGGTTACATGCTGTTTACCGGCTGCGCCGCCGGCGACACCGGCGCTGCGCTGGTATTAAAAATTGGGTGATTATCTCAAACACGCAATGAAAATAGGTCGAATGCCTGTCCAAGAGGCCCCTGAGT
>JBATHN010001019.1:0-4136 GCA_049666885.1 Desulfobacterales bacterium | reverse complement strand
GTCCAATCTCACAGCAAACAGATTCAAATAAACGAGGAGGATACCACCCTGGAATTAGGCATCAAGACCCCTATCAAATGGTTTTATAGGCAAATCGATTTAGGCAGTTTCCAACCTATAATCGGCACTTATTTCCCCCGCATATTTAAAAAAACGGCAGTTATCCTCCCAATACCGAATCAACTCTAACCGTCCTTCCAAATCTTAAAAATCTTAAAATGGCAGCCGACCTTGTAATCAGGCACGGACAGATTGGACTCGCCTATATCATCCTGACCAAAGAGACGGGCCTAACGCTTTACCGATCGGTGCCTATCAGCTTTCGCTATAGGTTCATCGATACCTTCCGAAAGCATCCTAACACCTTTGCCGGAATTGCAGGATCGGTGATAATTATATTCGTAAACGGTGACACCTGCGCTGTCATTTTTCTTTTTTTATATGATCCAAGGCGTGAGCCAGCGCTTTTTTCTGGACCGCAATCCTCCGTTTAAGAGGCCAGGCAGTCGGCGTTTCGGTCGCTAAAAAATGATCCGTATGGCCGTTTTTGAGCAAATACCAATCCAGCGTGCCATTGAATTCGGGCAAAGCAGGGTAATCGGGGCTTTCGGGCGGGGTAGAATAGATGAGTCCGTTGCGGCATTCAGCCCCATAGACGGACCGGCGCCGTGAGACGGGATGGCCTGAATTACGGATCCCCCGTATGATCACCGGGCCAAGGACAGGCCGTCCGGAACGGGTCGTTTCGTACATATAAAACCCGGCCGGATGATTCTCGACCGGTAGACCCTCGCCTCTCGGCATATGGGTATTTGTTTCATGGAAATCGATAGCTAAGCGATAGGGACCGGGAAATCTTCGAAGTAAATCCTTAACGGCCGCGACTTCCGGAGGGTCGGAATCATTATCGAATGACCTGTTCAAATCGGAAACGTCGCGACTATAGCGCACTCCGCGGATGAATCCGTGAGGATTGAGGCAGGGCAGGATCAAAAACGAAAAATGATCCAGGTATTTGACTATCCCCCCGTTAATGAATTCCAGAAGGGTATAAACCCCGGCCGGCTCTTCTCCGTGGATGCCGGCCGACAGGATTATTCTGGGAAGATCTTTACGGTAATTCTTAGTCACGGCCGCGTATATCGGATGAACTCCGGAATCGGTTCTGACCCGGCCGGTTTTGATAATTCTATGTCCGGGAATATTTATTTTAAGAGGACTGGCGACTTCTCTTAAATAAGCCCTCTTGACGGTCACGCTCTTCTTGGCAGACAGATCGATAAGTCCCTTGATCCATAACCAATTGACTAGACAAGCCCTATCCAGCGGAGTCTTGCCGGTGGTCTCCGGAGTAACCGAATATTTAACGCCTAAGCGGTACAGCAGGTCTCCTAAAGTGCCGTCGTGCCTGACTATGAATCCTTCCTTGTTCGTCCTCATGCCTCTGGACTGACCGGCGCTGATCATCTTATGAGCGATAACCGGTACGGTTTTATTGATCGCTTCCACGATCCTGCCGTAAACCGACAGATCACCGAAAGCGTAGTGGTAGGTTGCTGCCCGGTTGATCGGGGAAATACTATCCTGATGCAGATCAAGAGAGGCTACTATGCTTTCCAGAGGATCGCGTTTCAGAAACTCGTGCATCAGTACCGTTTCTGTTGGCAGTTCATGATTCAGTCTGCGGTCGGACGACCAGTACCACCTCTTGAATTTAGCGCCCCGACCGATATCATCCAGTAATTTTCCGTTTTCAAGTTCATAGAGTACAAAATCGTTATTAGCGCCCGATCCCTCGCTGTAATCGGTATTATACCTCTGCTTGATATCATAACCGGCCGGATTGCCGAGCGGATAAATAATCAGTTTGACGCCGCGTTTGTGGGCGTAGTCAAATATCCGGTTAAAATACTGGATGATTGTCAGCGGACCAGCCGCTTCATCCCCGTGTATCCCAGCACGGATGAGCAAAATTTTGTCGTTCTGTTTTATGTCTCGCGAGGCTATTCGGAAAAAATCGTATCCCGAGGTCCGGTATTTAAGGCGGTGGCACTTAATCTGAATATCCCGGCGGGCAGCAGCCAATCTCTTCAATTCTGCATTGTAGTCGCTGGTTTCCAAAAACCGGTCATAACGGGTGCACATGTCAATGACAATCATCCGCCTGATGATCAGCTCGTTTTTGGATTTCAGGTAATCGTTAGGGAAATCGAACCACAGGCGTTTAAATGTACTCAATTTCATCGCCCGCCGATGACCCAGACTCGGATCTTCAAGATAGATATTCTCCTTATCTATGCCGCTTACGACCGAATAGTGACCGCCTTCAAACGCAAACCAATCGACAATTACCGGTATTTTTTTTCTGTTGACCCATTCGTCAATGTCTTTTAGATCGGAAAAATCCTTTATTTTGGCGCGGAAGCCGAGTTCCTGGGCTGCCCGCACCAAACCTTCTGCCCCGATCCCGCGGGACTTGGTACAACCGGATATTTCAACCAGTTTTTTTTCAGTGATTTTTTTACCCAAAAACCCCAACACCATTTTTAACGATGCCGGTCCACAACATCCGGACTTCTGTCTGAAAGGATCGATATTTAGCATAAAGTATATGTCATTTCGTTTTATGGAATTAACTTAGCTTTTTACCCCATAATTTCGTTTAGGTAAACCCACGGGTCTGCCGAGGAGCTCCTAAAGTTTGGCAGCCACGGAAAAACAATGAATCCTCACAGGGCGTTAACCGCTCAAGTGCACGAACCTGCGCATCGATCAACCATGGAATTTCCTTGATATTGCCAGACCGTAACGGCATATTTACCACGTTTACCTGAGATTACGCCTGTGGCACCCTTTATTATGTAATATTGACTGAAAATATGTTTTTCTTAACATTTTTCTCTGCCTCTAATAAATTTTTTGAAAAATGGTGCACTTCCTGAAGGTCATGCTTTCCAAGCTATGAAACATAGGGGAAGAAACATAGGGGAGAGTGAAAAGTTGACGTAATCGCCACTTTTGCTTCAAGCAAGGAGTGCTAAAACTGAATAAGCACAGCGTTGATTCCGTCTTATTATTGTTGCAGTTGCGTCGCCAGGTTGCGTTTGGATCTCTATTGCCAGTGTGGCATCATACATAGAGCGCCTCACCGTCGATTCTACGTTTCAGATGCTGGTTCATTTTTTCTCGATAACTAACAATGTCAACCGGTATTTGGAGCTGATCCCCGAGGTCTTGTTTTATCCCGATTAAATTGAACAGATCCTGATTGCCGAGAACGACCACGACATCCACATCACTTTCCGCCGTTATGGTATTAGGGGCACAGGAACCAAAAACGCCAATCTTGACAATGCTGTAACGTTCCAGCCATGCCTCACAAGTTGATTTTCGGCTTGATAATTTGACAAAAAATTATCGATCATGATATTGTAATACTCAAATAATATCGATAAAGAGGCTACCATGCAAACAGTTACGGTTTCTCCAAAATATCAAGTTGTTATTCCAAAACATATTAGAGAGACAATGCGTCTTCGTCCCGGACAGAAATTAAAGATCATTGCTTATGATGGGCGAATCGAATTAATTCCTGACCGAGATATCTCTGAACTCAAAGGCTTTCTAAAAGGAATAAACACGGAGCTTTTACGCGAGGATGACAGGTTATGAATATAGTTGATTCCTCGGGATGGCTTGAATACTTTTCCGGTGGGTCTAATGCAGAATATTTTTTGTCGCCACTTGAAGACCCTTCCTCTTTAATTGTACCTACCATAACAATTTATGAAGTCTTCAAAGTGGTTTTACGCGAGAGCGGCGAAAATGAAGCGCTACAATCTATCGCAGCTATGCAAAAAGGGTCGGTTGTTGATCTAACAGCCAGCATTGCTATGAATGCATCGAAAATCAGCTTGCAGCATCATCTTCCAATGGCTGACAGCATCATTTTAGCGACGTCAAAGGCCTATAACTGTGTCATATGGACCCAAGATTCAGACTTTGAGAATTTGCCAGGAGTTCACTTCTTCCCAAAAAATGATAAAGGCCAAGAGCATTGAGTACGACGCTCTCAAAGCCGCCCCTCCTGTGCCTGTCGTTCGATGAGAAATGACATGTAAAGATCATCAATAACC
>JBATHN010001018.1:0-2372 GCA_049666885.1 Desulfobacterales bacterium | reverse complement strand
TATCCTAACAGCACCGGCAGAATTAAGGCAAGCCAAAACCCTTAACGGGTTTCCGGAACCGTTTTAGATTCCGGAAACCCGCTAATTATTTAAACCGAGTAAATATAATACGTTATGGTATTGATTCAAACGGACAGGAGGAAGAGCCGGTTTCGATATCCGCGCTCCGGCTATCCGGATAGCGGAACAACCGATCTTCATAGTTACGGAGCAGCAGATCTGATCCTTCCCGACCAGCCATGTAATCGGGCATCAGCGGTATTTTGCCGCCGCCGCCCGGCGCGTCCACGACATAGGTCGGCACGGCATAACCACTGGTAAATCCCCTCAGGCCCCGAATGATCTCCAAGCCCTGGGCGATCGATGTCCGGAAATGACCCGAACCCGTTATGGGGTCGCACTGGTAAAGGTAGTAAGGCCGTACGCGCATCCGCAACAGGTTGTGGCACAGCGACTTCATGGTGTCTACCGTATCGTTTACGCCCTTGAGCAGGACTGTTTGCGACCCCAGGGGAATACCGGCATCGGCTAGCATTCCGCAAGCCCGGGTGGCCTCCGGCGTACACTCATCTGGATGGGTAAAGTGCAGGCTCATCCAAAGGGGGTGATATTTGCGCAACATCCGCACCAAACGACCCGTAACACGCTGCGGCAAAACGGCGGGAATCTTGGTACCGATTCGCACGACCTCTACATGGGATATCCGACGCAGACGCGCCAGAATCCACTCCAACCGGTCGTCGTTGAGGGTCAACGGGTCACCACCGGACAACAGCACATCACGAACGGAAGGTGTCGCACGAACATAGTCGATCGCTTGCTCGAGACGCGAACGGCTCGGTAGAATGGCCCCGTGTCCCACTACCCGAGACCGTGTGCAGTAGCGGCAATAGGTAGAACAAAAATCGTGTACCAGCAGGAGAACCCGGTCGGGGTAACGGTGAACCAGGCCCGGCACGGGGCTTTGGTTCTCTTCTCCAAGCGGATCATCCGCCTCACCGGGAGACCTGACAAACTCATTAATCGTCGGAACCACCGTGCGCCGCAAAGGCTGGGTGGCATCGTCAACGGCCAGAAGGCTCATGTAGTAAGGCGTAATGCCCATGGGCAATTTGGGGCCGCTATGGTCACCGACGCCTTTTTCTGCGGAAGAAAGATCCAGCATCAACTGAAGCTGACCATAATGACGGATCCGGTTTCGGATCTGCCATTGCCAATCATTCCAGGTCTTGTCGGGTACACCGGGGAAAAACTTGCGCCGAAAAGCGCGCGTTTTTAAAGAAGTGCGGGCAACACGTTCGGGGGGGAATCTGAGGACGATGGCCGCGTCATTAAGGCTTGAGACGCGCCGAACAACGCAGTTGGCAGTCGGCTCGGAAGCCGCTGCCCGTCTACCCGGAGGTTCTTCGTCTTCCCTCCCCTGTACGGTATCCTGGGGGGTGTTTACAACGGTCGATTGAAAAAATGATGGGTTCGGATGCATTTCCGACTCTCCTTTGTCTGTAAAGGTCTGTTAGGGGCCTGTTCGTGAATACCGTTTTGTAACCCTTCCTGCCGATTGTGCCGTGTGTCCTCAGATCTCAAGCACGGGTTAAGGCTCCGAATCGGCAGCGAACCATAACTGTTAAAATTTAAAAAGTGAACGATACACTTGCCGGGACAAGGTTTATTTCTCCTTCTTCACGGCCGTGTGTAGACTCTGTTGTCAGTACGTTGTCACTCGCTAAGCAAAAATAATGCCAGCAAGCTTAAAAAATTGAAACCAAGCCAACAGGAAGTCATAAATGAAGGCGAAAGACGCCAGTTCTTGATTTCAGACGATTTGGCAGCACAATCGCGGCCGGATGCCGGTTTCCGATCTCGCTGCCACAGTCCGGTATGGTCACCGTGAGGAACTCCCGGTTCCGTTTTTTGTCTTTAACGGAATTTTGTGTTCCCGTCTGGTCGCGCATCGGTTCGGCAACCGTCACAAAGACTTCCACGGCGGACATACCCGGCCGGTCTTTTTAGTAATAAATTTATTTTCAATAGGTTGCATATTGAGATGCAGATAACCTATGTCGGCTCCAATGGACACCGGCAATCAGACCGGAACCGTCAGTTCTATCTGTCACCGCGCCCATTCGGTTTTATCAAAGCAATCCCCCAAACTTGCGAGAGCGGCACGAGAATTGCTCATTCAATCGGGTTTTGCACGCGTATCGCTGATCGATTCGGCGATACCATCAACTTCATCAACACAAGGGATACAGCAGATGAAAAGGAAAAAAGATGCCAGGGAGGAAATCACTCTTATCGGTTTTGTAGATCCGCTGGATGACGACGATGACAACACCGGCGTCAAAATTTCGACCGATATTGATGAATACATC
>JBATHN010001017.1:0-2160 GCA_049666885.1 Desulfobacterales bacterium | reverse complement strand
GTTGGCCTTCGACACGGACTCTCGTTTCAGAGTTTAAAGGTTTCTTGTTAAAAATAATCACTTTCACAGGATAAGCATACAGTACAGGTCGATGATATGAAAATTTTATATGTTTCACCGGAGATCGCCCCTTTTGCCAAAACCGGTGGCCTTGCCGATGTCGCCCAGGCACTGCCCAAAGCCGTAAAAGAACTGGGGCATGACATCCGCGCCGTCATGCCCAAATACCTTTCAGTTGCGGATCAGGGTCTTACCATGGAACGTGTAACGCCGTTTAGCGTCCAAATGCACAACGGCCTGCAGGGTGCTGTGCTATGGCAAGCTGAAAATGGTTCCGTGCCCACCTATTTCATTGAGAACGAAGCCTACTTCTATCGCGAGGAATTTTACGGCATAGGCGACTGGAACTATCCGGACAACCTGGAGCGTTTTGTATTTTTTTGCAAAGCCGCCCTGGAGTGCTGCAAAGCCGTCGACTTCGCGCCCGATGTGATCCACTGCAACGACTGGCAGACAGCTGCCCTGCCGGCGATGCTCAAGGCCGCCTATGCAGCCTACCGCAAGGATCCGTTTTTTAATCCGGTACCGAAAGTGGTTTACGCCATCCATAATATCTCGTATCAAGGCCGGTTTCCGGAAGATCACTGGCCGATTCTATCCTTGCCCCGCAGCTACTACACCTATGATTTTGAATTCTATGGCCAGATCAACTTGACCAAGAGTGCGATTCATTTTGCGGACGCCATCACCACGGTCAGCGAAACCTATGCGCGTGAAATCCAGACCACCGACTTCGGTTTCGGCCTGCAGGATGTTTTGCAGCGCCGTAAAGAAAATCTTTACGGGATTCTTAATGGCGCGGATTACCAGCAGTGGAGTCCTGACACCGATCCCTACACGTACGGCATTCACTATTCGGTTGACGATTTGTCCGGCAAGCGCCGGATCAAATCCAAATTACGCAAAGAGTATGGCCTACCGGATACAGACGCTATACCCTTAATCGGCATGACCACGCGTTTTGTGGAGCAAAAAGGGATCGACCTGGTCACCGAGTGTGCCGAGCGGATTTTACAGCTCGATACCCAAATGATCGTACTCGGCTCGGGCGAGCAGCGTTACCATGATTTTTTTGAATGGCTGCGGCGCAGCTATCCCGACCGGGTGGGCATTTATATCGGCTTTAATAACGGATTGGCCCACAGAATCGAAGCCGGCGCAGATATCTTCCTCATGCCGTCACTGTTCGAACCCTGCGGATTGAATCAAATTTACAGCTTAAGGTACGGCACCCTGCCCATTGTCCGGCTGACCGGCGGCCTGGCCGATACCATCGTTGACGGCGTCAACGGCTTTACCTTTTTTGACTTCACTGCGCATTTTTTCTTTGACGCTGCCCAGCGCGCCATCGATGTCTACCGCAAGCATCCCGACAGGTGGAAACAGATGATGATCACGGCCATGGGCCAGGATTTTTCCTGGGAAAAGTCGGCTGAAAAATATCTCAGCGTATACGCCAAGACATTGAATATAATAGCATAATGATGGAATCGGGCCATGATTGAATGCCAATGATAATTGGCTACGATTTTCCTAATTTGAAACCAATTATTTTTTCCGGCAATTCGCGGATGGACAAGAAAAAATGGCCATCGAGGGATTCGGGTTATACAAACCGCTGCGCTTCGAAATGATCTTATGAAACAGAGTTATGCCATATGCGGTATAACAGGTTTTTAATTCTACAACATATGGTATGAAAATAAGAGTTTAACCTAAACTGATCAGTTCCAGGTTCAGGGTTCAAAGGTTCAGCCCTGCCGCTGTGCGCAAGGATCCAGTTTGATCGAAGAAAAAACGTATAATTTTCGGTGAAAAATTCCAAATCGCAAATAACAAATAGCAAATAAATCACAATAACCAAAATTCAAAATGACAAACCTATTGGGGTCATTCGATACCGCCCTGTGAGGTCTCTACCTGCTGTGGTAGAGGGAAATTTTACCTATACCACATATGGTATCAAAAACCGCGAAACGATTTCCTCGGCTATGGTCAATGTCGAGATGGTGCCGATGCCTTTATAAAGGCGGGAAACATGAAACAGGAGAAGAGGGTGACAAGAAGCGGTTTTTCCCAACTGGTTGCAGATGACCGAGC